>CAZWBY010000038.1:0-3491 GCA_964632825.1 uncultured Candidatus Bathyarchaeia archaeon | reverse complement strand
GTTGTTGAGAAAGCGAGAATGCCGGTCATTGAGACCGGAACTGGCAACTGCCACATTTACGTCGAAGAAGACGCTGATTTTGAAAAGGCGATTCCTATTATTGTCAACGCTAAAGTCCAGAGACCTGGAGCCTGCAATGCGGCAGAGAAACTGCTGGTTAACGTTAAGATTGCTGAAGAATTCTTGCCCCGCGCTGTCAAGGCTCTTCGGGCAGAAGGCGTGCAGATTAGAGCAGACATGCAAACGTTGAAGATTGTTCCAGACGCCATACAGGCCACTGAGGAAGACTGGTATACGGAGTATCTGGATTTGACCATCGCGGTCAGAATCGTGAAGGGCATTGATGACGCAATTGCGCACATAAACAAATACGGTAGCAAGCATTCAGACGCCATTTTGACATCGAGTTTTGACAAAGCTCAGCGTTTCCTAAGGGAGGTCGACTCGGCTGCAGTCTATTGGAACGCGTCAACTCGATTCACAGACGGCAACCAATTCGGTCTAGGCGCGGAAATCGGGATAAGTACTCAAAAATTCCATGCGCGGGGACCTATGAGCGTTCAGCATCTGACATCAACGAAATACGTTGTAGTCGGCAATTGGCACTCAAGAGCTTAGTCACTCAAGTGATAGTACTCTTGCACTTCACTTGCCAATAATGCAAGCGAAAAAACTTTTTTGAGCGGACAAAGTGAGAGCGTTAGGAATTGACTTCCCTCTGGTTATTGGACTCCTGAGTGAGCACAACTGGGAAACAGTTGTCTTTTGCTCCGGTTTGGTTTTTGTGAGCATGAACGAACCTTCGGCGGCAGCAGCGCAACTTGACACCAGCCGGGCGACCAGAGTCGAAATCAATACTGTTGTTTGCATCGTTGTTGCAGGCACGGAGTCCGCTTGTGAGTTGGAATTGAAAAAAAGGAAATCGCCACATCCGGTTGCCAAAGCAGACAATGTGAACCTGTGCTGCAGGAACAATAGCATTGCCTTTTCTCTTACTTCGAGAGTTCGAAGTGATGAATTAACATTCAAGTTCGAAGGGTAGTATTCGCTGAAGGCAAGGGTTTTGTGCTATAAAAGAAGAAAGAATAGAGCTGTTTCAGCTCTTTTGGGTTAGGGTTGGATTACATTCTGGAATGTAATCAATTCGACATTAAGCGCCGGCTTTACTGCCTCTGAGACTCGCGATGCAACTATTGTCTTTATGTTTTTCTCGCTGCAGATGTCAACAATTCTCTGTGTTATTATTCCGTCGAATATGACGGTGTCCACGCCAGATGTTTGTTGCAGTTTCTCCGCCAGTTGGCTTACTGGCAGGCGTTCTATTTGCTCGAGTTTTTCGTTAAACAGTACTGCTTCCAGAGTGCCTACAAGCTCCTTTGCAGTCTTACTCAGAGTTTCTGGCAGCTCGACTTTTGGCTTCTCGCGTTTGGGCGGTTTGTTAAGGTCTGCGATCGGCATTTTTGCGTCCAAGGCGTCAGTGATTTCTTTGCAGTTACATTCTTCGATTTCTTTTCCTCTTGGCGCTCTTGCTGCGTAGCGTACACTTGTCACTTGCAGCAGTTCTTTGAGGATTAGGTCGCCTCCGCGGTCGCCGTCTAGTAGTGCGGTGGATTCTTTTTCTTTGGTTAGTTTCTTTATTGATTCCGGTACCTTGGCGCCTTCAAGGGCAACAGTGTTTGTGATGCCGCATCTCATGAGGTTTATTATGTCAGCGCGTCCTTCTACGAGTATGATTTCTTTGGCTTCGTTGAGTCCTGGTCCGGCTGGCAGGTCTTCTGGTCCATATTTTTCTACTTTTCCAAGTTTCATTGTTTCGGATATCTGTTTGTAGACCTCGTCGACTGTGGGCATGGATTCTATGTTCCATTTGTGAAGAATTTCTTTTGCTCGGTCGATTATGATTTTTCGGCGCGCTTCTCGGATGTCTTCTACTTTTTCAAGTGCTACTTTGGCTGAGCATGGACCGACTCTGTTTATGCTCTCTATGCTCGCTGCAATGAGAGCTGTGCTTACACGGTCAAGGCTAGTTGGGATTGTTATTGTTCCGTTAGTACGATCATTTTTTGAATGCAGATCTATCTCTATTCTGCCTATTCGGCCAGTCTTCTGCAGTTCTCTCAGATCAAGCTCGGGTCCGAAAAGACCTTCGGTTTGTCCAAAAACAGCTCCTATGACGTCAGGTTTTTCAACGACGCCTTCGATCTCGAACTTCGCGTGTACAACGTACTTTATCGTAAATGCTTGGGATATTCCCGTAAATGTGCACCTCCTGTTAAGTGAGTTCTGAGTTAGCTTAATCGCATTGTTGCAAGATTCGTCTCGCAACTCATGAGATTATTGACTACCACTTTATTTTATGTTTATGAAGCACTGATCTATCTATTAAGGTTTCTCGCGCTGTTCGAGAGTTCAGGGGATGGTCTCGTTGTTGTGCAGTCAGGATTAGTAGCTGTTTCGGTTTGTTTGTTGCGTTTCTCTCAATTAAACTGTAACGCGTCAATCCAATATCTCCTCAAGCTACCTTCAATGACTGCTGAGTGATCCCCGACCAGTGCTCTGACACGCACGTGTTCTATGTTATTCGAATATGTAACTACTGGCGATTGGTGAATTCTCGCTCAGAACTGAGGCCTTATCTTGTTCCGGAGGTTTTCCAAATATGCCTTGAGACCTTCAACACACTGTACATCTTTGCCGGCTAAAGAAAGAAACGCGAGCCAAAAGTCAAGACGCACCTTTTTTCTTCCCCGTTCCAAATTGTGCCTGATCCGATTTGTTATCTGTTTTCCTCGCCTGTCAAAGTCCAGAAGTAGTATAACTTCTGAGGTTCTGGTTTTCTCTATCTCAGAAATGACATCCAACAAGGACTTTCCGCCTGTTTTAGCGCAGATTAGTTCTCCATTTATTCCAAGTTCGCGAAGGACTTCAACGTCATTCTTTCCTTCGACCACAATTGGTGTTCCTCCGGTTGACTCTTCAGCTAGGGCGTTTATTATTTGGCTGATTTTTTCTTCTTTTTCCTTCAGCCTATTCAGCAAGGGAGTTTTACCTAGTTACTTTTGCTTTTCTGACAACGTCTAGACATTCTGCGGCTTCTCGGTCTGTTTCGAAGTGTTTGCGAATCGGCTCCATAATGCGTGTTAGGCCTTCTGCAATGCTGCTCTTTAAGTCCATAGGGTGCAATTTGCCTTCAGCGTAGGTCTTCTCAAGTTCACTGTACGTTTCGTATTCCACTGGTCCTCCGAATTTGCTGGGGCGCTCTATCCTGAAGGATTTGCTCTCATGGAAAATTACATGTCTAGCAATTTCCAAGATTGGGTTCATTTCTGTGGCTTTCTCTGGGCACCAAGCGCGTTTAAGTTTGTCCCTGATTTCCTCCGGTGTATCGTGAACAAAGACTGCTGTCCATGGTTTGGACTTGCTCATTTTGCTTGCAATGACTTGTTCCAGCTTGTCTGGAGTTTCTAGTTTGATTGGCTCAGCTATGCCCA
>CAZWBY010000037.1:6984-11471 GCA_964632825.1 uncultured Candidatus Bathyarchaeia archaeon | reverse complement strand
AAGGGTAGAGGGAATAGAGCTTGCGTTGAAGAACAAACGGCGAACGGGGCTGTGCACCTTGCGGTGGTCGTCGATCCCTTCGTCTATAATTCGGGAGGATGAACTTTGGAAATAGAGCTCAATCTGCTAATTGCGTTGTTGAAAATGACGAGGGGCGGCTCCGTTTTCATTGGAGATGTTAAAAGAGATGTTAGAATTGCATCAGATATTGTAATGGACATGTTAAAGAAACTGCATGTGGAAGGCGCCATTTATTTGGACGACGATGTCGTTCAAGCTGACACCACGATGCGGATGCAACTGGCTATCAAGGCGCTGTCTATTGGGGCAGACTTTGAGAGCGTGTCACGGTTTTTGCAATGGCAGGAGTTTGAGGAAATTGCAGGCATCGTTCTTGACCGTTATGGCTATGTCGTACAGAAAAACGTACGTTTCAAGCATGCGATGAAAAGAATGGAGATAGACGTTGTGGGCTGCAGAGACCCGATTGTTGTTTGCGTGGACTGCAAGCACTGGCAACGGACGTTGTCACCTTCCTCTCTGATGAGAATCGGTGAAGCTCAAGCAGAGCGAACGAAAGCCCTGGCCGAATCGCTACCCATAGTTTCGTCAAATCTGGTATGTCAGAAGTGGCGCAAAGGAAGGTTCGTTCCCGTGATCCTGTCTCTATTTCCTGGAAATCCCAGGTTTCGCGATAATGTTCCAGTTGTTCCCGTTCTTAAGTTTCAAGATTTCGTAAGTCAGCTCTCGGTCAACATTACCTCGGTGTTTCACGTCGAGAGGACGTTTGGACACTTGGGTCATTAGATCAAGCCTCTTAAGATGGAGCTTTTCGCAATGCTTCGAGCTGGAGGAAGGGTAAAAAGGAACATTCCCACCAATGCTGAAAGCAACCATGCTGCAATTTCCAGTATTGCTCCGCTGGTAACCACGGGATTGGGCATAAGTACGGAAATAGTGACAACTGTTCCGAGAGATATCCCTATGCCAAATCCGGAAAAGAGCACCGTTGAACTCTGAAAAGCTAGAATATTTGTTACGAGTTTTGGTTTTCCTCCTATTGCACGCATGACTGCAAATTCTTGCTTCTGCTCTTCTATCGCTGTCGTCATGTACCCTATTAGGCAAAGTGTAGCTCCAACCAGAGCAAAAAATGGCAAAACCATAACCCTGGACCATGTAGCCTGGAGAAACTCGGCATTTTTCCCATTGAGGTCAGCTGGCCTAACGACGCCCAGATTTGAGTCTATTGCGCTTAGTTTGCCTCTTAGCAACTCTATGGTTGAATTCATGTCAGCTGATTGGTCAATTTGAACGAAAACAATGTTGGGTCTATCCGTGTTTGTCATTTCTTTCAGCTTTTGGATTGGAAGATACACGACATGACCGTTGTCTACGGGATCCACACAGACACCTACAATCTGAAAGGCTTTACCTCGGATTTCAACTCCCTGAACCAGAGGGTCAGAGAAAACAGTCCGTTTTGCCAGAATCGGGGAATACATTATGTGCGCTATAGAATCACCGATTATGGCCTCAGAACTGTCATTCAGGTCTAACATTCGCCCTCTCAGAGACCATTTTGCGCCCCCAACAAACTGATCAATGCCGATGATTATGGATTTGGTCTCTCGACTGTCTCCCACAGGAACCGTCGCTAAGGTTTCAGGGTCTATTGTGAAGTTGCGCAGTTCACGTATTTGCTCGTAGGTGATGAGACGCGATTCAACAATTACCACTCCAGGTACGCTGCTGATTTGTTGAATTGTTGCGTTAGAAACTCCCAATTTCTCGTTCAAATAGTCGAAATCTTCTTCCTGGACAACTCCAGAAAACTTTGCCATGAGCAATGTATACTGTTCCGCCATCTTAGCATTGGCAACGGCTACAATGTTTTCATCTATTGTTGTCTCAACCCAAGACACAGTAGTGTCGGAAGCGATGGTTCCTCCAGCAATTGCCAGTGTTAGTAGAAAGAAAACCGCTGAGAGCAGGACGACTATTCGAAGAGTTGCTGGCTGCCTACGAACTATGGTCCTATAGGCAACCTTCCAAGTCAACCACCTCCCTGACAATGTTTGGACGTTCTTCGGGACGTTTGTTCCAAAGTAGTTGATTGGCGAGATTGCCTTGATTGGCGATAATCTAGCCGCACTTAGGATGGGTTTTGTTCCGAAAACAAGCGCAAGCGTAAAGAAAACGACAAACACGAGTAGGCAGAGCCAGTAATTTGCTGGTCTTTGGAGAACCTCAAAGCCTCCGATGAAGCTAAAGGCGTAGTCAACCACAATTCCTGACACGGTGCCTACGGCGCAACCGATCACTGTCGTCAGCAACAGTTCCGTCATGAGGTAACCGCCCACCAACCCGGTTGGGCATCCGATGGCTTTCATTAAACCTACGTCTTTCGTGCGCTCAGTCATCATCAGGAAGGCAACAAAGGACGTCACAACCGCCCCCAGCGCGAACACCACGACTCCCACGTAAATTGAAAACTGAGAGAGAATCGCAGACAGACCCCTGGTTAACATGCTTTCCCTGGGCGAAAAGCCAAAGCCAGCTTTTTCGCAGAAAAGCAAGAGAGCAACCGCGGATGCAACACTCATTGCTATGGTGAGTATGATAGAGGTTGTTTGTCGTTTTCTTCTTAAGAGGTCGCTTATCGGAAAGAAAGTTTCACTCATTCTGGCTCGTCAGCCTTCCATCCCGTAAGTAGTGTATTCGATCAGCTAGCTCCAGCAGCTGGGCATCGTGAGTTGAAGTAATTACCGTTCTTCCCTCTGCCTTGAGCATCTTGAGAATGTCAAATATTCTTTCGCAGTTCTTTTCATCTAGATTTCCCGTGGGTTCGTCTGCGAGAAGCAAAGGTGGATCGTTGGCTAGTGCCCTCGCGAAAGCCACCCTCTGCTGCTCACCCCCGCTTAGCTGGGATGGAAAATGGTTTGCCCTCTGCTGCATGCCCACACTTTCCAGCAGTTGAGCTACCCTGTCACCGATCTGCCTCGGGGCAACACGTTGCCATTCCATAGGGAAGGCAATGTTCTCAGCAACAGTCAGAGTCGACAGCAGGTTGTAAGACTGAAAAACAAAGCCAACTCTATAACATCGAAGGTCTGACAGGAAATTTTCATCCTTGCCGGTCAAATCTTCGCCCAGAACAATTATTCTTCCATTTGTGGGTTTATCGAGCCCGCTTATGAGGTTAAGAAGTGTTGTTTTGCCCGAGCCCGAAGCTCCACAAATACAGACAAATTCTCCTGAGCCAACATCCATGTTCACGTTTCTTAAAACTTCGATTTTGCCTTCAGCTAAGTCATAGGATTTTTGTAGCCTGATTGTAGAAACTGCCATAGGTGACTCCATGTTCACGAAGCCTCCCTAGCTGTAGCAGTACAGCGTGAGATAATATGCTTTCAGGTTTGTCCTAACCTGCGGGCTTTACTTCTTCGAAGCTGAGGTTTCCCCTATCACGCTTTAAGAGTCTCACTTTTTCGGGCAGCTTGTCCTTTTCCCAGTCGCCCCAAGAGATTTCCTTGAAAATCCATTTCTTTCCTAGATGTGCAGCAACTACAGCGTGTTTGTGTCCTTTCTCGATCGGTATGAGCTCGTTGAGAAACCTAAACAATTTGTCAATCTGCTGCTTGGGAAAGTACGCGTAGTAGCTGGCGTTCTTAACCTCAAACGCATATATCTCCAAATCTTTTCTAGCAATAATGTCTGGGAGGGGACTCAAGCTTGGGTTGCTCACTGGTATGCGCACTGCCCTGCAACCGCGCTTCTGCAAGAGCTTCACTAGGACGCTTTCACTGTAGAAGCCCCTCTTACGCCAACGGCGAAGTGCAATCTTGTCAACTTCCTTTAATACGTTTTCCTCCCGTTGTTGCTTGAGTCCTCTTCTCTCAAGGCTAGGCTGATAAAAGACTATCGGAGGGTGCGAAAGCTGGAATTTGTTGATGCTTTCGTATACACTTTCCGCTGACTGGAAAGCTCGCGGTACTGGTGAATGCTCCATAATGCTGTAATACTGGTACAACTAATACAACTTGAAGAGAAATCCATAACATCTACAAAGACAAAATATGGCCTAGTCAGCCTTGTCTACGCAACGCCAATGGCCTCACGCATCAGAAATAAGCCGGAAACGACCCCCTTTTTTCAGCCTGCTAAGATCAGCCGAACACCAGACTACTGTTGAATGCACAAGAACAGCGACCTGCCGCGCAGAAAAACGGACTCCGACCTCAAGTACACCAGACCTGGAATCGGCACGGCAGTGTTTATTTCTTGCCGATGAGGATATCCCTAAATGACAAGGGATTCCTGGAAAATCTTCAGTTGCTTCCTGGCGGGATTGCCATATGTTGTTCTGTAATTTGCCAAATTCTCGAAGCAAAGTCGAATTCATAACCTCCAAACCTCGCATGGAGATTTTCGTAGGTACTTATATGAGGCGCTAGAGTTTCACGTATCCAGTTGCTAAGCCATAC
>CAZWBY010000037.1:0-6884 GCA_964632825.1 uncultured Candidatus Bathyarchaeia archaeon | reverse complement strand
GTTGTCTGAATATGTCTTCGTTTTGGAATATTATCGGTTCAGAAATAACCGCTTTTATTGTTAGTGCGGATGGCTATTGAGGGCGGAGACACAGTTGTCTTTTGGCTATTTCGGCGAGAGTGCGGAAACTCTAAATAGACAAGTTGACGGACGAAGCATCAGAGTACGATGGAACTGGGAAGAATTCAAAACAACCGAAAAATTCCCAATAGACGACAACACGATTAACTGGGTCATAGGTCAAGAACAAGCCCTCGAGGAGTGTTTTCTCTGTCTTAACGAGTGGGTCCACAAGCTTAGGCACTTGGAAGAAACACAATGGTATGCGCGCTGGAGTAACCCTTCGGAGCCAAAACCTCCTTCAAAAACAATGATCAGCCCTGGACCTTACTTGCTTCTGCTCGGCGATCCTGGGACTGGAAAATCGCTTCTTGGAAGGGCATTATCTGAGAAGCTTACCCAAGTGTACAAAGAAAACGGTATCAAGCTTTTTGATGTTGTTTGTTGGAAAAATTCAGTACTCCCCAGCCAACCTCGTATCTCAATCCACAAGGCAAGCGAAGGGAAGAAGGTCTTGCAGACTGAGGAAAGGAAGGAGCTAAAGCGTAAGTTCACAACAAAAGTTGGATTAAAAGCTATTCAAGCTCTCATGCTTGGTTTAGGGCTTTTCCTCTTGGGTCTGGGCTTCTTCTTCCTGGGTCAGGCTTGGCTATCATGGAATGCAAATCCGCCATATCTGGGGGAAACCCTGCAATCTTTCTACAGCAACAACTTCACTGACTACTTCATAGCCAAATTCATGAATCTCGTCCCGATGACTTTCATACCGGCAGGGAGCATGATCTTTTTTGGAATATTCATCTGGTGGTTCTCCAAGATGGGCGGACTCGGCAATATGCGAGGGACTGGGGGAGCGCAGCAGACAGATGTGCCAAAACTGATAGTGGACAATAGCTCTAGTCGTGCGCCATTTGTTGACGCCACTGGGCACGTAAATTCCCAGCTGTTTGGCTCTATCGCGTGGGACCCTTTTCAGACGGGCGGCTTAGGAACGCCCGAGCATCAGAGAGTATCAGCTGGCGACGTCCATAACGCGTCGTTGGGGATACTCTACATTGATGAAGTGAAAAACTTGGACCAAGAAGACGCCGTCACCCTTCTTACAGTGCTTGAAGATGGCCAGCTCCCTGTTACACTTCGAGGGAGGTGGCATGGAGGATCATCCGCTGCCATGGCCGTTTCGACGGAGCCTGTGCCAGCAATCACGTTCTTGGTTGGCGCAGGAAACTTTGACAGCATAAATCAAATTCATCCGGCCCTCATGGACCGCATCTATGGATATGGCCGCGTCGTTCGCATGAACAATGACATGCCCAATACCGCTGAGAACAGACGAAAGTATGTACAGTTTATCGCTCAAGAAGTCAAGCGCTTCAATTTGGTGCCCTTTAGTCGGGATGCATGTGTCGAAATCGTCGAGGAAGGCAGAAGGCGAAGCAACAAGCGAGATGCGCTGACCACTCGGTTTAGGCCTTTGATATCGATTGTTAAGACCGCAGCCACGCTTGCGATGAATGAGAACTCAAAAATTGTTGATAGAAGACACGTCGTAGAGGCCATAAGTCAGCATTGCAAGACCATACAGAAGCAGTTACTTGAACACGAAATGAACGAAAGAGGGAAATTGCTGGAAATTAGGCCTGAGGGCGTAAGACTCGGGCAGATTTACGGTCTGGCAGTTGTCCATGATCCATACAGCGGAGAGATGGCTGGCAATGTTCTTGGAGTAAAAGCGCAATTAGTCAAGAAAACCGTGCTTCCTAGAGATCAACCATTGAAGGGTTACTATGAAGTAACAGGCGTTGCAAAAGGGCAAAGTTTCATTTCTGATAGCATTTCCAAAGTCAGAAGCGTCATTCTGCAGAAATACGGCGTGGACATCTCTCAGGATTACTTCACTCATATTGACTTTGCCCAGTCATACGGTGTGGACGGGCCTTCAGCTGGCGTGACGATGGCGATCTTGTTGTGTTCGCTGATAGAAGGCAAGCCAATAAGACAAGACGTGGCTGTTACAGGTGAGATCAACCTGAGCGTGAGCGACTCAATTCAGATAACTGCAGTTGGCGGGGTTCACGATAAGATTAAAGTGGCTGAAGCGTGGGGTTTTAAGAAAGTGGTCATTCCTCAGAAGAACTATGATCATTCGGTAGATGTTAGAGATTACAAGATCGAGGTTGTTCCTGCAAGTACACTTGATGACTACCTCAAAGAATGCCTGTTGGAACAGCACTTTCTCAAACTGGCAGTAAGGAAACATCGCAGCTAAGCTTGTACAATATGTGGCTCACTTAGAATCCAAGCGGCAGGCGCCAAACCGCTCTATTTCCTCAGATGCGTCAAAGGCGTTGCAGCAGATTAGTTGCCTCAGTGATGTGAGGGTTACCCATATGAGAACGTGGAACCGAACATCACCAAGCGAGCCACGACAGATTCTGTACACAAAAGCATCAACGACACTGACAAAAACATCTGGAGTTGACGTTGTTGATTATCGTTATCTCTAGAAAATGGAAAAGTGTAGAGGTGCTAATGTATCCTACCGAAGGCAGACGGGCACATTGCTACGGCCATCCCGAGGACAACAAAACGTTTTTCTTAACAAACGCAGGCATACATAATAGCGTCAGGTGTCTCCACGTTTAGAGTTATTAACAGAACTCTTCATTTCACAACGAAGGGCGAGATCGAGTTCATAGACTTAACTGAAGAATTAAAAGAAGCAGTCTCAAAATCTGAAGTTGCCAACGGTTTTGTTCACATATTTGCCCCTCACGCAACAGGCATACTAATGCTCACGGAGAATGATCCAGCGCTTCTGAAAGATGTTGAGAACCTACTGCGCGAACTCAGCCCTAAAAACGGGTCGTACAATCATCCTTCCAATGCCCACGCTCATTTGCGTTCAGTTCTTTTTCCGCCAGACAGGCTGCTCCCTGTAATTAATCGACAGATTGAACTGGGGACGTGGCAATCCCTGTTTTTTGTCGAAACCGATGTTTACCCAAGACGAAGAACTATCATAGTTCAGATTATGGGCGAATAGTCAACTGTCTACTTGCTTTTGCTTCAGAGGTTCGGTTTATTCGGGTTGCTTCCCAGCTTAACAGACTGATATTTCTACGCGTATGTTTCTAATTGTGGAGTTGTGCGTACTGATATTTAGCTATTTAATGTAAAAAGTGATGGTTCGATGAAATTTCGGTTTGCCTCAGGGAGAAAGATGAATATCTCTTGTCTTCCTTACTATGAGAAAACACACATAGAAAGGCTCAGCCGTTACCCATCGGGGCAGCTGTCGACAAATCGACCTTATCTTTTGGAACTGTGTACCTCCCAGGGAGGCGACGGTAGCCACTTCTTGCTGCTGACCACTATGGATATATAAGGTTCGCAAACGTTCGGAGATTCGCCTCTGATCAATGTTCCACTCTGGCTTTTCTATAAGGTCCTCGAGAGCGGAGCCTTGCTTTTTTCTTCTTGTCTGCCCTGATGAGCGACTTCTCAGATATTCCCCGGTTCACGGGCTCTTCTGAAGGAATGTCAAGAGGTTCAGGAAAACTTCCGAGTGTAGTCGTTTTCGCGCCTTTTGAAGTCATTAGCTTCAGGGCGTTTTCGGAATCTCCTGGATGCAAGTCAAATCCCCTAATTGCGTCGCTTAGTAGGAAGACCTCAAACCCCTGTTCGATAGCGTCCAGAACCGTATTCTTGACGCAGTATTCGGTCGTTAAGCCACCGATGAAAACGCGACCAATTTGACTCAATTTCAGTCTACTGGATAGATCACCAGCCTCAAAGCTTGAATAGTTTTCCTTTTCGGGGTTGGTTCCCTTTGAAATTGTGACCACATTGATCGGCAGCTTCAACTCCGAGCTAAAACGGGCTCCTTCGCTCTCCTGGACGCAATGAGGAGGCCAGGATCCACCATTCTCTTTAAATGATATGTGATTAGCCGGATGCCAGTCTCGTACGGCATAAATTTGGTTTTTTCTTTTGAAAAGGTCTATGTAGTCGTTAAGGATGGGGATTACTTGGTCTCCTTCAGGGACAGGGAGCGACCCTCCAGGAAGGAAATCGTTTTGAACGTCAACAACTAGCAGCGCGTCGTTGATGTTTAGGGTCAGTTCTTCGTTCACAAAGAACACTTCCTCATAATTCTAGTAGATTTCAGCTGAGAAATCTCAGCAGTCCTCCAAGTAACATCTCTAAGTGAGGCAATGGATAAAGTTTTTTCCTTTTTGTAACTGGAAAATGGAAAGGTAATTAAGTTGTTCAGCGATTTACTCTGCGTTGTGAGATCATGCCTGTCTTAGCATATGTGTTGTTTAAGGTAAATTCAGGAACGGAAAGAGAAGTAGCTCAGAAGCTAATCGAATTCGAAGAGGTAGTACAAGCAGATATCATCTTTGGCGAGTATGACGTTGTCGCCAAGATGGTAACCAAAGATCTTGACAAGCTTGAAGAATTCGTGTCGGAAAAGATCAGAACCGTGCCAAACGTTCTCGTGACTTCCACAATGATAATATCAAGGGAGTACAAGGCAAAAAGCCAGCGACCAAAAAGCACATAGGCATAGAATGAAACACCTCGATCACACTGCCGTTTCTCGGTGTCACCAAAGCCTTTTTGTGGGTTTTGTTGATGCTTTTGTATACAAACGCCATAACCTTGAGGCCGTGGCAGAGTATTCCGCGGATACGCTTATCTTTTGAGGGCACCCAATAGCCTGTTAGGTTTGGTTATGGCGTCAAAAAAACCAAGTGTAACTGCAATAACAAGCAGACAGATGCGTACCCTTGAAATCAACGCCGAATACTATGGAATTTCACTGCTTCAACTTATGGAAAATGCCGGAAGGAGCATAGCCGCTGAAGTATCCTCACGCTATTCGGAGGGAAAGAGGGTTGCGGTTTTCTGCGGTTTGGGCGGAAATGGCGGGGATGGTTTCGTTGCGGCAAGGCATTTGTCTTCCATGGGCTTCAAAGTCACCGTTATATTAGCTGGAAGAAGTAAAGACATTGCTCATGAAGCAGCCCTAAAGAACTGGGCGCCCCTGAGGTTCCTGAGTGGGGATATAGCGTTTTTTGAGGTCTATGATTCCTCTGTTATCCCGCAGATAGAAGCGGACGTTGCAATTGATGCGCTTCTCGGAACTGGCACAAAGGGCAAACTGAAAGCGCCGATCTTGCAGTTAGTAGATTACCTAAACGGCCTTAGCGCGTTCAAAATCGCGGTGGATACTCCGACGGGGATAGATTCGGACACAGGGGAAGTCTTGGGGACCGCTGTCAAAGCCAATTTGACCGTGACCTTCCACGCTCCAAAAACCGGTCTCGAGAGAGCAAAGAAATACGTTGGGCAGCTGAGCGTGAGAGACATAGGTTTGCCCAGACAGCTGGAAACCTTCGCAGGTCCGGGTGATGTGTTCTTGGTAATTGGCAAACGTAGTCAATCTTCTCATAAAGGTGATTTTGGTCGCCTGTTGGTTATAGGCGGCAGCGAAGTCTACTACGGTGCTCCTTCGCTTGTCTCCTTGGCTGCTCTGCGAACAGGTGCAGATTTGGTTTATACTGCAGCTCCAGCAAAGGCCGCACAGGCTATTTCAGGCATTTCACCTGATTTGATAACCGTGAAACTCGATGGCAATCACCTTAAACCGCGGATCTTGGAGGAATTGCAGCCTTACTTTGACGCATCGGACGCCGTAGTCTTAGGACCGGGACTCGGATTGGAGCCAGAAACAAAGGAGTTTGTCAAACTGTGCATTAATGCTCTTGAAACGGCAAAGAAGCCGATGCTTCTTGATGCAGACGGATTGAAAGCATTCGCTGAGTTCCAACGACCTCTAAAAGTCCCGCTTGTTTTGACTCCTCATGCTGGTGAATACGCCATTCTCACCAAGTCGAGACTCCCCGAAGACTTGATGGAAAGGGTAGAGAAAGTTCAAGAGACAGCCACGAAACTCAACGCAACAATACTGCTCAAGGGGCGAATTGACATAGTCTGTAGTGGAGGGAGGTTTAAGCTGAATTTCACTGGTAACCCCGGCATGACGGTTGGAGGCACGGGTGACGTGTTGTCGGGAGTTGTTGGAGCGTTTTTAGCGCAGAAGGCAGATGCTTTTGAGGCGGCGGTTGCAGGTGCTTTTGTCAACGGTGCAGCGGGTGATTTCGTAGCTGACCGAATTGGTCATCACATGGTTGCGAGCGACATTCTTGATTGCATCCCAGGCGTTCTAGAGGACCCCATGAGCCACCTTAAGGTGCGAAAGCTTAGTGGAAGCCCTACCTAGAATCGTTATCTATCATGCAAATCAGTGCGATCCAAAAAAGTGCACTGGTCTCAAGCTTGAACGCCATGGCTTGGCTAGAACCGTTAGCAAGATAAGGTTTCTTCCGAAGCGCGCCTTGGTTCTTAACCCTTTCTCGGAAATTGCTTTCTCACCCACGGATAAGCAGAGGTTGGCGGATTTCGGTGTGGTTGCTCTAGATTGTAGCTGGGAACATGCACAGAAGGTTCTATCTAGGCATGTGCGGGGAACGTCTCGATGCCTCCCCGTTCTCATTGCGGGTAATCCTGTGAATTTTGGTAAAGCAACAAAGCTTACCACCGCGGAGGCTATAGCGGCAGCATTGTACATTGCGGGGTTGAGACAGGAAGCGACCAAAGTCCTTTCAATCTTCACCTGGGGGCACACTTTCCTCGAGCTTAATGGCGAGTTGCTTGAAAATTATGCTGGTGCCAAAGATAGCACGGAGGTTGTGGATATCCAACGAAGACTCATGTCGCGGCGCTAGACCGGGAGATCAGCTTTTCTGTGTTTT
>CAZWBY010000036.1:0-11869 GCA_964632825.1 uncultured Candidatus Bathyarchaeia archaeon | reverse complement strand
ATGTCTTCCCATTCTGCTTTCAAGAATTGGGTTGGTTTTATTATGACTTGTTCATTCTCGGTTTTGAAGTTCAGCAGCTTGCGCTGTTCTGGGCTGAATTCCTCTTCTATTTTGCTGGTCTTCGGGGATTGCTGGATTCGTGTGTTCGGTGTCTTCATGATTTCGGGGCTTGTTGCGGGCTTGGGCTGAGTCATGGATGCTGACGCAAATGTCAGCTTGAATTCTGGGGTTGGTTGGTTTTCGGCAAGGTCTTGAAAGTTATCGCTCCTTATGACTGCAAGGATTTGGTTAGAGAACAAGTCGTATCGCAAGTCCAAGAGCTCAATATTGTTTGGCAGATTAGATGCAACGGAGACTGACTTTCCTTGCAGGGCATCAGTGATGAATTTGGGGGTGAGTTTGATCACTCTATTTTTCATGTTGTTCCACGCTGAGATGTTTTCGTATACTTAGTTAAAAAGGAATTGTTGAAGAGAACGCTCAATGCAGCAGAGAGAGCAGAGTTAAAGTGAACGAGCGTGTCGCTGCGGTAGTCTTGCGTTCCAATAAGCTAGACAATGGAACTCTTGCGACAACCACAAGTTAGACTTCCTGATTGTGCCCATTCACAAGTGACTTTCCACAAGTAGCTGCAAAGACCCTTCGAGAAGTTCGCCAGTTGGTGCAGCGGGCAGGATTCGAACCTGCGAACCCCTACGGGAAAGGATATCCCATGCGGAGCCCATTGCAGGCCAAACGCGATCTTGAGTCCTTCACCTTTGACCTGGCTTGGTTACCGCTGCGCACAGGCTACAAAATCTGAACACCTGTCTTATTAATCATTTCCCAATGTGCTGACACCGTAAGAAGTAAAAGGATAGCGGACAAATGAAATAGGTCAAGGAAACAGAATGCGGACTGAACATAGAATCATTATCGGCAACAGTCAAAAAATGCCCGAGTGTGCGGATTCCAGCATCCAACTGATTGTTACCTCCCCACCCTATCCAATGATCAAAATGTGGGACACGCAGTTTTGCGAAATTGATTCTCGTATCTCCAAGTTGTGGGACAAACTTGAGACTGACTGTCAAGATGAGACTGTAGCAAGAATCTACGACGCCATGCATCGCAATCTCGCAAATGTGTGGCAGGAGGCAAAACGAGTCCTCGTCGAGGGCGGAATCGCCTGCATCAACATCGGGGACGCAACACGCACCATCAACGGTCGATTCAGACTTTTCCCAAACCACGCACGCATAATCGAACATTGCGAGGGCTTGGGGCTAACCTCGCTGCCTTATGTGCTCTGGAAAAAACCGACCACCAAACCGCAGTACAAAGGCAAGGGCGCATTCCTAGGATCAGGGTTCCTACCGCCAAATGCCTACGTAACAATTGACTGCGAGTTCATACTGATCTTCAGGAAGGGAAAACTCAGAAAGTTCCCGCAATACGACCGCTTGCGCTACGAGAGTGCCTTTTCAAAAGAAGAACGCGACAGTTGGTTCAGCCAAATCTGGCAGGTGACACCAGCACGACAGAGAACAACTTTGTCAGAGAGACGAATCGCAGCATATCCCGACGAAATAGTGACTCGACTGATCCGCATGTTCAGCGCAAAAGGCGACACAGTACTAGATCCATTCCTAGGATCAGGAACAACCACCAAAATCGCCTGCCAAACCGAAAGAAACAGCATAGGCTACGAACTTGATGAGACATTAGTCCCACTCATACAGAAAAAAATCAGTTCAGGCAACCCACAGAAAACCGGCGACTGCAAAGTGCAAATATCAAAAAGAAGCGTTTCCCGAACCTGACAATCCCTTACCTTCAAGCACTAAATATTCGTGCGGGAGTAGAAGGAAAGTAAAACAGACCCAGATTCGGGCACAGAAACGCTAATCAATCAGCAAAAAACTTATTAGAAAGCTGCGTAGCATGAGAGTGTGCCTTCAAAAATTAGGAGACCCTTTTTCGAGTTGGATACTCATCCAACACGGGAGGAAATCGAATATTTGAAAAAACCCGCACAAAACACAGAGTCGAATATGCTCAGATCTGAGAGAGTTGCGGGAGAATGATAACAATGACTGAAATGTCCAAAGAAGATACTCGTCTTTTGTTGAAGACTTTCTTTAATGAGAAAGGTTTAGTTCGACAACACCTCGACTCCTACAACGAATTCATCGACCATGGACTTCAAGAAGTTGTGGACGAGGTAGCCGAAATCCCAATAGAAGTCCCTGAAGCCCCCTACAAAGTCAAACTCGGACAAATATGGGTCATAGATCCACAGTCCAGAATAACCGGACCCTACGTCACCGAGGTAGACGGAACAAAACACGAAATCTATCCTATGGAAGCCAGACTCCGTAACCTTGCCTATGCTGCACCAGTAGCTTTAGAGATGACGCCCGTAATAGACGGCAGGGAACAAGACACGGAGCTCGTCTACATCGGAAACATACCAGTCATGCTGAAATCAAAACTGTGCTTCCTGTCTCAACTTTCCCGAGAAGAACTTATCGCTGCAGGAGAAGACCCAGACGAGCCTGGGGGTTACTTCGTGGTTAACGGTTCCGAAAGAGTAATAGTAGCCATGGAAGACCTGGCCCCAAACCGCGTCATAGTTGACATTGACGACAAAGGGACTTCGCCAGTGTATCAAGCCAAGATATTTTCTACAACTGTAGGTTTCAGGGCGAGAATAGAACTCAAACTGAAATCAGACGACGCAATCTACGTCTCCATGCCAGGAGTACCAACAGAGATCCCATTCGTAGTGATAATGCGCGCCCTCAGCCTAGAAAAAGACAAGGACGTCGCCGAAGCCGTTTCCCTCGACAAGAGCATCCAATCCGCGCTCGGAGCCTCATTCGAAAAAGCCATCGGAGTGGACAAGCCTTCTGACGCAATACTCTTCATTGGTAACCGAGTAGCCCATGGCCAGGTTGAGGAGTACCGAGTGCAGAAAGCCGAGACCGCTTTGGACAAAAACTTCCTGCCGCACTTGGGCAGAAGCGAGAAGAACAGACGAGACAAAGCCCTTTTCCTGGGTGAAATGGCGTTCAGAGTAATTCAGCTCAAACTTGGGAGCAGGCAACAAGATGACAAAGATCACTTCAAGAACAAACGACTGCGACTCGCAGGCCCGCTTCTTGCAGATCTCTTCCGTGTGGCTTTTAGAAATCTGACTCGAGACATAAAATACCAACTGGAAAGAATCGGAGTTAAGGGACCAATAATCAATGTTTCCGCAGCCGTCCGCCCCGGAATAATAACGGAAAGATTCCAGCATGCCCTCGCGACAGGTAACTGGGGCAGAGGACGCGTCGGCATTACTCAGCTTCTAGACCGTACAAACTACATCTCAACCCTCAGCCACCTGCGCAGACTCCAATCGCCTCTAAGCAGGAGCCAACCCAACTTTGAAGCCAGAGACCTACACCCGACCCATTGGGGACGACTTTGCCCCAACGAAACGCCTGAAGGCTCCAACTGTGGCTTGGTCAAGAACTTGTCGCTTTCAGCCTCCATCAGTGTGGGAATGAATCCGGACAAAGTAAAACAATTGCTTTTCGAGATGGGAACCGTTCCCGCATACGAAGCAGATGATACAATGAAAATCTCCGGCGCAAAAGTCTTTGTCGACGGCAATATAATAGGCTACTGCAACTCTGCGCCTGAAATTGTAAAGAACGTTAGGCAGAAGAGAAGAGAAGGCGAAATCTCAACCGAAGTCAACATCACCCATTTCTCCAAGGCACAATCTGCAACAGAAGAAGTAAACGCCAACTGTGACGAAGGAAGAGTCAGACGCCCACTCATAATAGTTGAAAACGGAATCCCAAAACTTCAGGCAAAACACCTAGAGAAAATCGGGCTTGGCGAATGGAACTGGGAAGACCTCATTAAAAACGGCTTGATTGAATACTTAGATGCTGAAGAAGAGGAAAACGCGTACGTTGCCTTGTCTCTGGGAGAATTGAAACCCAACAACACTCATGTGGAGATAGCAACCTACACTATACTGGGAATCTGCGCTTCAACTATTCCCTTTCCAGAACACAACCAGTCACCCCGCAACAGCTATCAAGCTGCAATGGCGAAACAGGCACTAGGCGTTTACGGCACAAATTTCCACCATCGCGTTGACTCAAGATCGCACATTTTGCACTATCCGCAAACCCCGCTTGTAGAAACAGAGTTAATGGACGTTATAGGGTACAAACAAAGACCGACGGGACAAAACTGCGTCGTTGCCGTGCTCAGCTTCCAAGGATACAACATGGAAGACGCGTTGATATTCAACAAAGCCTCAATCGAGAGAGGCTTAGCACGCTCTAGCTTCTACAGGATATATGAAGCCGAATGCCGACAGTACCTGGGCGGCCTGAAAGATAAGTTCACTGTTCCTGAACCTGGCACACGCGGGTACCGAGGAGAACAATACTACAGACTCCTTGAACCCGACGGCATAATAAGCCTCGAATCAGCTGTCGTGGGCGGAGACGTTCTTATCGGAAGAGTAAGCCCGCCAAGGTTCCTTGAAGAGTACAAGGAATTTGAAGTAAAAGGACCCTCAATGAGGGACACGTCCGTGGATATGAGGCCGTCGGAAACGGGAATTGTAGACGGAATCTTCATAACTGAATCTGGCGAGGGCAGCAAACTAGTCAAAGTGCGAGTGCGCGATCAGCGCATTCCAGAGTTGGGCGACAAGTTCGCTTCACGCCATGGCCAGAAAGGAGTTATCGGTCTAATAGTTCCCCAGGAAGACATGCCGTTCACAGATGAAGGCATAGTACCAGACATAGTCATAAACCCACACGCAATACCCTCAAGAATGACCATAGGACAGTTCATCGAGTCGTTAGCTGGAAAAACTGCAGCTGCGCGTGGAAAACCCGCAGATGGCACACCCTTTGCTAACGAAGGGCCAGACGAAATAAGGAAGAATCTGATCAAACTCGGTTACAGCCACACAGGCAGCGAAGTTTTCTACAACGGAATGACCGGAGAGAAGTTCGTCGCGGACATCTTCGTTGGGGTAGTCTATTACCAGAAGCTGCATCACATGGTCGCAGACAAGATACATGCCAGAGCTCGCGGTCAAGTGCAGATGCTTACTCGCCAACCAACCGAAGGCAGAGCAAGGGGCGGAGGCTTGAGGTTCGGAGAGATGGAGCGAGACTGCCTCATAGGTCATGGCGCCGCAATGTTGCTTAGAGACAGGTTGTTGGAGGAGTCCGACAAGTACACGTTGTTTATCTGCGAAACCTGCGGACAAATAGCCTTCTTCGACATGAAACAACGCCGCTATGTCTGCAAAATATGCGATGAGAAAGCAAAGATTGCCCCGGTCACAGTATCTTACGCGTTCAAGCTCTTGTTGCAGGAGCTTCAGAGTTTGTGCATTACACCAAAACTTAGGCTTAAGGAGAAGGCTTGACATGTCAGAAGAAATGATTCACCAAGTTATTGACGAAATTTCATTCGGACTAATATCGCCAAAAGACTTGCGAAAACAATCAGTTGTTGAGGTTCAAACACCGGACACATATGATGAAGACGGGGCTCCGATAACAACTGGATTGATGGATGGACGACTTGGGACGCTGGAGCCGAGGCAAAGATGTAAAACCTGCGGTAACACAGCCATCCGTTGCCCAGGGCACTTTGGACATATCGAGCTTGCAGTGCCGATAGTTCACATAGAGTTTACCAAGATCATTTTTGACCTTTTGAAAACCACGTGCCGAAACTGCGGTCGAATCCTTATGTCGGATGAGGCAGCGAAAAAAGTTCGAGGCAAGATTGAGCGGAACATGCAACTCTTGGGAGTTGTTCCTGATGAAGTATTCAAGGGCATAATACAGGACATAAAGACAAAACAATGCCCCCATTGCGCTGCAACACAATTCAAGATTACATTTGAGAAGCCGACAAAATTCATCGAGCAGACCGAGAGCGGTTCAGAACCGCTGACACCTAGCATGATTAGGGAAAGGCTGGAGAGAATATCTGACGAGGACCTGGAGATCTTAGGTTTCAACCCTAAGGTTGCCCGACCTGAATGGATGGTTCTGCAAGTTCTGCCTGTGCCGCCCGTTTACGTTCGCCCTTCAATCACTCTTGAATCAGGAATCCGCTCTGAAGACGATTTGACTCACAAACTTGTTGACATAATTCGAATTAACCAAAGACTGAAGGAAAACATGGAAGCAGGCGCACCAACTCTCATCATTCAAGACCTTTCGGAACTGCTGCAGTACCACGTTACAACCTACTTCAACAACGAGGCATCAGGAATTCCTCCGGCTAGGCATCGCTCTGGAAGAGCCTTGAAGACTCTTTCACAGAGGCTTAAGGGAAAAGAAGGTCGATTCCGGAGCAATCTGTCTGGCAAAAGGGTGGACTTTTCCGCGCGAACCGTTGTCTCCCCAGATCCAAGCCTCGACATAAACGAGGTAGGGGTTCCAACAGAAGTAGCCATGCGGTTGTCCGTGCCAGAAAAAGTCACTGCATGGAACATTGAGGAAATGAAGAAACTGGTAATCAATGGTCCAGAAAACTATCCGGGCGCTCTCTACATTATCAGACCAGATGGCAAGCGCATAAGACTTGAATTCGTCGTTGACAGAGAAAAAATCGCTGAGGCTGTAGAACTTGGCTTTATAGTTGAAAGACATCTGAAGAACGGAGACATAGCAATCTTCAACCGCCAGCCCTCTCTTCACCGCATGTCAATAATGGCGCACTTCGTAAGAGTTCTGCCATACAAAACCTTCCGTTTGCATCTCTGCGTTTGCCCGCCTTATAACGCTGATTTTGATGGTGACGAAATGAACCTGCACGTGCCACAAGGCGAAGAAGCCAGAACAGAAGCGTTGTTGCTGATGCAGGTTCAAGATCAGATTTTGTCACCTAGGTTTGGCGGTCCGATTATCGGTGCTATCCGAGACTTCATCACGGGGGCTTACTACCTAACAAGGAGGACCAACTACCTAACGAAAGTTGAAGTCAACAGATTGCTCACGGCCACGGAATATACGGGACCGCTTCCAGAACCGATCATCAAAGAACCTAAGCCATTATGGTCCGGAAAACAGATTTTCAGCCTGTACTTGCCCAAGGACCTGAACTATGTGTTGAAGGCAAACCTTTGCCAGGGCTGCACAAAATGTGAAGAAGAGAATTGCAAATACGATGCTTATGTAGTTATCAAGAACGGCGAGCTCCTCTCAGGGATAATTGACAGACGCTCCATCGGCGCGGAACAGTCTGAAAGCCTCCTTCACAGAATAATCAAAGACTATGGAGCGCAAGCAGGTCGAGAGTTCCTTAACAAAATTACTCGTCTGCTGAAATTGTTCATAACAATGCGAGGGTTCAGCTACACGTATGATCAGCTCGTTCTGTCTCCGAAGGCTGTTACGCGAATCGGCAAGACTATGGAACGCATCGAGAAGAAAGTTGAGGAACACATTGAGAACTTCAAGAATGGCACACTCCCGAGGCTTCCAGGGCAGACACTTGAGGAATCTTTCGAGATCTACGTTATGCACGAGTTGGCGACTGCACGAGACGAGGCCGGAAAGATCGCAGATCAAGATTTCACCATAGAGAACGCGGGTATAGTTATGACTCGCACGGGCGCCAGAGGCTCGAGTCTAAACATCGGCCAAATGGCAGCTTGCGTCGGGCAACAGTCGGTCCGTGGCAAAAGGATTCTGAGAGGCTATGCGGGACGAGCTCTGCCCCACTTTGCCCAAGGAGATCCAACGCCAAGAGCGAGAGGGTTCGTTTACTCGTCATATCAAACGGGATTGGATGCAATCGAGTTTTTCTTCCACGCTATGGGTGGCAGGGAAGGACTAGTTGACACTGCCGTACGAACTCAGCAAAGCGGCTACATGCAAAGGCGCCTCATTAACGCACTGGAACACATAAGGCTGGAATACGACAGCACAGTACGCGATTCCGCTGGAGACATCATACAGTTTAGTTACGGCGAAGACGGTGTCGATCCCGCCAAAAGTGATCATGGAAACGCGGTCAACGTAAGCCGATTAGTTGACCAGATAAAAATCGGAGAGGAAGGGGGCACGGCAGCTTCTGCAGATTTCATCAAGGATCATCTAAAGGAAGTAGATGGTCAAATCACGCCCACACTCATGGACCAACTTAAGCAAAACCTAGCTCGAGCCAAGCTCTCGAAGAAAGGTGTCGCAAAAGCTATTGACAATACAACCGATCATTACAAACGCGCGCTCATGGAACCCGGTGAAGCCGTAGGCATCGTGGCTGCTCAGTCAATTGGTGAACCAGGAACACAGATGACCCTCAGAACCTTCCACTACGCAGGTGTCAAAGAACAGAACGTCACGCTGGGATTACCCAGACTCATCGAAATCGTGGATGCAAGGCGCATTCCCTCGACCCCGATCATGACAATATTTCTCAAAGGCGAACATAAGAAAAGCAAAGAAGGCGCCGTGGAAATAGCCCGAAACTTAATATACACGACCCTGGAGGACCTGGCTTCTGCAATTTACGAAGATCCAATACGTGAAGAAATAGCAGTGGAGATTAACAAATCCATGATGGATGACAGAGCCATAACCATGGACGAGTTGAAAGATAGGGTGGCGCTCCAAAATGCCACGATAAAGGTCAAGGGTGACACTCTGCAGATAAAGCCAAAGAAAGCCGAACAGCTCAAACGAATGCTGAGCAAAATCTATGGACTTCATGTGAAGGGTGTGGCTGACATAAAACGCGTGCTTGTAACCGAGGAAAGCGGAGAATGGGTTATAAGGACAGATGGCTCGAATCTTTCCAAGGTTTTAGAGATACCAGGTGTAGACACATCTAGGACAACCACGAACAATATCCATGAAATTGCAAAGACTCTTGGAGCTGAGGCTGCAAGGAACGCCCTTGTCAATGAGGCAAAAGGAGTATTGGAAGATCAAGGGTTAGATGTTGATGTCCGCCACGTTATGCTTGTTGCTGACATGATGACTTCAACAGGCGAGGTGCAACAGATAGGTCGACACGGCATCAGCGGCAAGAAAGCAAGCGTGCTGGCAAGAGCAGCGTTCGAAATTACTGTTCCAAACATCGTTGAGGCAGCTGTCAAAGGAGAAAGCGACCCATTGGCAGGCGTGACAGAGAACGTCATCGTCGGGCAGTCTATTCCGATCGGAACTGGATTAGTTGAACTCTACATGTCAACGTTCGAAAAGATTGAAAAAGAAGGAGGAAAAACAGAAACATGATAGACATTGACAAAGCGATAGCAGCAGCCGTGAAAACTGGTAAAGTATCTTTCGGAACAAATGCAGCCATTTAGAGTGCCAAAATCGGCAAGGCTAAGATGATAGTTTTGTCCTCTAATTGTCCAAAAGACATAAAAGAAAACATTGAATACTATTCCAAAATCTCAGGTATACCAGTTGTTGCATACAAAGGTGCTTCGATGGATTTAGCTGAAGTCTGCAAGAGACCCTTCATCGTCTCCGCGCTGACTGTTAGGGAAACCGGCGATTCAGAAATTCTCAAGATTACTGAGACAGCTGAGGTGCCGGAGACTGCTGGAGGAACTGAATGAGCGGCATAAAAATCACTGCTGATGAGATGCGTTACATCGCGTTGTTTGAGAGCATAAGTGGTGCAAGTGTCAAGGACTGCATCGTCGACGAAGAGCAAGGTCGCGCCATTTTCATAGTGAATATGGGACAGGTCGGTGTGGCCATAGGCAAAGGAGGACGCAACATACACACGCTCGAAAGAATGACGGGAAAGAAGCATGAGATAATCGAATACTCAGAGGACCCAGCAATGTTCATCAGGAATGCGCTAAAACCAGCGGCAGTCAAGGAAGTGCGAGTAAGCGAGAGAACTGATGGCAAGAAGATTGCGGTCGTCACTGTAAATCCCAAAGACAAAGGCGTTGCGATAGGAAAGAATGGTAAGAACGCTGAACGTCTCAGGTTTTTGGCAAAGCGTTACTTCAACATACAGAACGTTAGCATAACTTAATCTGGTTCCCATAGTTAGAAGGATATGAATCCGCTGGTTTCTCGGGGGCAAAACCCGCAGAGATCAGAGGATCTGAATTTTCTTTCCCAAAGAGTTGTAGACGGTTTTCTCGATCGTCCGTTTGTGGTTGTGTATTCTCTCTTGGGCGTCAACTATTGCGCGTTCGGTGACAGCTTCATGGGTTTCAGCGCTTGCTTTTCGTGCTCTAGCCAGCTCTAGTTGTTCTTCAAGAAGAGAAAGTTCATGCATCGTCTCGCTCATGTTGCTTGATGCCAGGAGCCTGTTCTTTCGCGTTACTATGTCAATGGACTTTCTGTGAATCTCGTTTAGAGAGTCCTTGCGGAGAAAGCTATCTATTGACTGTTCAGCCTTCCTCGCCTTGTCGGGCTTGAGCTTAAGTTTGTCTTGCTTAATCAAATAGTAGATCTTGGCCAGAGTCTCCTTAAGGCTTGGATAGCCAATTTCCTCTCTTGCCAATGCCTCTAGCGGCTTTTCCAAGTATTCGTCGAGTTTCTTAAGCTCATCTTGCGTTAGACCTGCCCCCCCGCCCTGATATGCTAAGGCTTGAATCTTCAAGAATGGTTTCTGAAGATGCCTTAGCACGGTTCTGAGTTCGTTGCTGAGTGCCTCTTCTTCGGCTTGTAGGATTTTCAGTTGGTTGATAGGTCCCTGATTTCGCAGCTCAAAAACTCTTTTTTCGAGTTCTCCGATTTTTTGCTCAAGCGGTATCCTTTCTTTTATCATGTTTTCCAATTGAAGTGCCAGGTTTTCTTCCTGTTTTTCTTGTGTGTGGAGTTCGGTTATCAGTCCGAAGGCTTCTTCCAGGGTTTTGGTCTTGACGTATTCTTTTGCAAGGAAATTGTTGAAGGATGCAAGAGTTAGTTTGGCCTTTTCGTGTACGGTGAGGAATTTTCTTCTGTCCATAATGAAGAATGGGGAGACTCTTGGAAACCAATTCTTGATATCGATGTCTGCAACTATGAAAACTTTTTTAGCATCTTGGGCGAATTTGTTCAGGTTTTCGTACGTGACTTGTTCCGGGATCGTTATCTTTTTGAGCCTTTCAAGGAAGAGATGAGCGATTTTGTTTAGTGCTCGGGCGCGGTTGTAGACCCGCATGTTTCTCAGTTCGATTTCTTTGGTGCTGTTGTCAAGCAGCATCTTGCTGACTTCGATTTTGCTTTGGATTGCTGCATTCATTTCGTCCCTGAACTGCTTGGCTTCCGCTTGAACTGGACCGAGTATTGAGCGTGTCTCTCCCTCGAGCCATTTTTCGATTTCGCTGGAGGAGAGGTTCGTTTCGGACACTATCTTTCACTGTGGATTATTGTGGGGAATGATGTTTATCAATATTAGCCAAAATCCCTACTTACTCTTTTTTGAGTAGCTACTCTTAAGTAGCTATGGCGCCAGAGAATACCGAAAGCGGTGAGACAATGGACACAAAAACAATCACTTTTGTCCTGATGATGGGTGCACTAGGAACCGTGCTCTTCGCCATTTCCTATTCAGCAGGCCAAATAGCACCTTCAGTTGCACTTGACTTCTCTCTAGTCGGAGCAATAATAGCCGGTTTCTACGGTGGGCCAGTCATAGGGTTCGCCTCAGGCCTCTTCGTCGGGATACTGCCTGGGTTCATATTCGGTCCCCTTGGAATGGGCGGAGTGTTTGGATTGCTTGGACTGCCATTCGGGAAGGCATTGTCAGGCTTTTCTTCAGGACTCATAGCCAAAGGACTAGGACTTGGCCAGAAGCAGAGATCATCACTCGTAGCGGTTCCTGCAACGCTGCTCGCATACGTTCCCGAGAGCTTGTTCACATGGGGCTATTTCGTATT
>CAZWBY010000035.1:2483-11949 GCA_964632825.1 uncultured Candidatus Bathyarchaeia archaeon | reverse complement strand
CTAAAGCAGCTAGTTAAGAAGGAGGTCTCAGAATAAACACCCAAAAAAACAGTAGTTTTTCTTACTGGGATAAGCGCCGCCGAAAGGACTTGAACCTTTGACCGACTGGTTAACAGCCAGCCGCTCTACCTAGCTGAGCTACGGCGGCACATCGAAACGCTAACCACTTTCAGTTCAACAAACCTATTTAAGCATAGTCTTTGTTCCAGCAAAGCAATATGCAAGAACCTCTTCCTCCGCAATCCTGACAAAGGCTACTGAGACCGCAAAAAAAATACGCGCCATAAAAATGTATATCAAGGATAACTATGATTCTACCTAGAATCATACGCTGGGAAGGGAGGATTTGGGTGAAAAAGCTTCTCGAGTTTAGGTGGCATGGCAGAGGAGGACAGGGCGCGTGGACCGCAAGCGAGCTTCTTGCACGCGCTGCGCTTTCGGAAGGTAAGTACATCCAATCGTTTCCAGAATTCGGCCCCGAGAGAATGGGGGCACCGGTGACTGCCTTCACACGCATAAGTACTGAGCCAATTCGCATCCATTGTGAAATCTATAACCCGGATGTCGTTGTGGTCTTAGACTCAACTTTGCTCGGAACAGTGCCAGTTGTTGCAGGAATAAACCGCGAAGATGACATAATCATAATCAACTCCAGAGAGACGCCGGCCAAAATCAGAGAGGATCTAAGAGTTGAAAGAGGAAGAGTGTGGACGATCCCTGCCACGGAAATAGCCATCAAAACCTTAGGGTCACCAATAACAAACACCGCGATGCTTGGAGCGGTCGCAAAAGCCACGAACGTAGTTACTATGGACAGTATAGAAAAAACTGTGAAAGAACGCTTCCGAGCGGAACTTGGCGAGAAAAACATGACCGTAATAAGAAGAGCTTTTGAGGAGGCAAAGCACGAATGAGCCGAGAAAAAACCTGGAAAGAAATAGCACCTGCAGGCGTATGCCCAAAGTCAAGCATGAGCTTCAGGACAGGCGACTGGAAGACGTTTACACCCGTACGAGACCTGGAAAAATGCACACTCTGCCTCCAATGCGTGATGTTCTGCCCTGATGGGGCTATTCTTTGGCGACCAGAATTGGGCAAAATAGAGTTTGAACTCAACTTCTGCAAAGGATGCGGAATATGTGCAAACGAATGCCCAACCAAGGCGATAACGATGGTTCTGGACAAGGAGTAGAAAGCAAATGACAAAAGCAATTAAGCAAGAAACCATGGCGATGAGCGGCGACGAAGCAATTGCGCACGCTGTAAAACAGTCAGATGTTGACGTTGTTGCTGCCTACCCAATAACGCCGCAGACGATAATTGTTGAAAAATTCGGCGAATATGTCGCCAACGGCGAAGTGCAGACCGAGTTTGTCTGTACAGAATCCGAACACAGTGCGCTAACAGCCTGTCTCGCAGCTTCAGCCACTGGAGCAAGGACGTTCACCGCGAGCGCTTCAGCCGGCTTGGCTTTAATGCATGAAATGCTCTTTGTAACAAGTGGCTGTCGCGCACCAGTCGTCATGGCTATTGCCAATCGAGCGCTTTCTGCCCCCCTGAATATTCACGGTGACCAATCGGACAGTATGGCAGAGAGAGACAGCGGTTGGGTGCAAATCTACGTCGAGAACTCACAGGAAGCATATGATTCGATAATTCAAGCATTCAAAATAGCCGAAGACACAAACATACTATTGCCAGTGATAGTTGGGCTAGATGGTTTTACCCTTAGCCACAGTCTTGAGAACGTGAAAGTGCTTCCAGACCAAACCGTGCTGGAATTCGTGGGAACACGTCAATTGCCGAACGTGCTTACACATGAAGGAAAAGAAGCGCCGTTCAGACTTGATCCAGAGCACCCAATGACTATGGGCCCTGTCGCCTTTCCAAACTACTATTTTGAATTCAAGCGACAACAAGACGAAGCCATGAAAAACGCGCTCGAATTGATTAAGGAAGTTAACACTGAATACGCGAAAATCAGCGGCAGAAGCTACGGAAACGGACTAATAGACGCGTACAATCTCGAAGACGCTGAAGTCGCAATAGTCTGCGTAGGTTCAACAGCTGGTACACTAAAAACTATAGTTGATGAACTGAGGCAAGAAGGCTTGAAAGTTGGACTGCTGAGACTGCGTACCTTCAGACCCCTGCCCGTCGAAGAACTTCGAAGTGCACTTGAAAACGTGAAAGTAGTTGGAGTAATGGACAAAAGCATGAGTTTCGGTGGACACGGTGGAGCCGTGTTTCACGAAGTTCGTCACGCACTTTATGACTCTGAACACCGTCCGCAAATCGTGAACTACATATACGGATTGGGCGGAAGAGATTCAAGCCCAATTGAATTGCGAAGAGTCTACGAGGAGTTGTTTGCAATTTTACGAATTGGCCGTGCTAAGCACGTTGTCAACTACTTGGGGCTAAGGGAGTGAAATTGAAATGACAAGCCAAGAATGGAAATTCACAACAAAAGCAATTGCAGAGAAACCTGACTTATTCCTGTCAGGGCACAGAGCCTGTGCAGGTTGCGCGCCAGCGACTGTGCTAAGATTGATAATGAAAGGTACACGCGGTCCAACAATAGTAACAGAAGCAACTGGTTGCATGGAAGTTGTTTCCTCAATCTACCCATACACATCGTGGGGTTTGCCCTGGCTTCACACGGCATTTGAGAACGCCGCTGCAAACGCTTCCGGAATTGAAGCTGCCTTGAAGATCATGCGCAAGAAAGGCAAAATCAAGGACCAACACGTGGACGTCATTGCTCTGGCTGGAGACGGTGGAACCTATGACATCGGAATTCAGGCGCTGTCAGGTGCCGTTGAACGCGGGCACGATTTCCTTTTTGTGCTATACGATAACGAAGGCTACATGAACACGGGAATTCAACGCAGCGGGGGAACTCCGAAGGGAGCAGCAACAACCACGACGCCTGCGGGTTCGGTCGTTCCTGGCAAGCCTGAGCGCAAGAAGCCTATCGCAGAAATAATGTTGGCTCACGACATGGAATATGTAGCAACTGCTTCAGCATACTACTGGAGAGACTTGGTATCCAAAGTGCGAAAGGGACTGGAAGTGAATGGTCCTGCCTTCCTGCATGTCTTTGCTCCATGCCCGCGTGGTTGGCGAACCGATCCCGCCAAGTCAATAGAATATTCGAAACTTGCAGTCGAGTCATGCGTCTTCCCGGTGTGGGAATCCGTGAAAGGCAAGCGGCAGCTTTCGACGCCAAGCAAACTAATTGCCCTCGCGCCACAAAAGAAGAAGACTGTCACGGATTACCTGAAAGGGCAGGGTCGATTTAGACACCTGTTTGCGCCTCAAAACGCAAAACTGCTGGATGAAATGCAGCGCCTCGTAGACGAAAAATGGGAAAAGCTCGTAAAGAATTGCGACCCAGCCTAGCGGACAATTATGAGCCAAAGACGGATTACCTGTAGTCCAGCATTACTGTTATTGTACGTTAGGTTGGTGGCTATCTCAGCAAAGCCTGTGAAAGAACGCAACATTCTGGTCTTACTTCAAGAGACCTAGAGTCGCAGGCAATTGGAAGCGAGATTTGCACAGACTATCTTCCAAGATGTCATCTCAAGCTGACTATCACAATGTTGCAGGCTGGCACTCTCCTAACACCTTTGGGCTAAAGTTTATGTGAGCCTGCAGGTTGTTTTCTATTGGGAAAATGAAGACTTTGGCTGACGCAATTGTGCAGCATCCGAGAATCAAACGGGAGAAGAAAACCATTGACGCGATGGTTCAGTTCTACTGCAAGAAGAAACACGAGACCAAGGGAGAACCGTGCCCTGAGTGCACTGAATTCCTTGCGTACGCGATGATGCGCCTTGACAAATGTCCTTTCCAAGAAAGAAAGAGCACCTGTGGAAAGTGCACCGTCCACTGCTACCGCCCCGACATGAGAGAAAAAGCAAAAAACATCATGCGCTACTCAGGCCCACGGATGCTCCTGCATCACCCAGGCTTAGCGTTGCATCATGTATGGGACGGACGCAGAAAACCGCCAACACTGGACAAGAAAACTCCGAGAGCTTAGCTAGAAAAAAGAAGCTACGATCTTTCTATTAGTTCAATCAATGTCCCGTCCGGATCCTCAACGAAGGCGATCAAAGGGCCAGCGGGGCTGAGCCTAAAAGGTTCATCAGTTATTGTGATGCCAGATTCTCGCATTGAAGTTATCGTTTGTTTCATGTCTTTCGTTTCGAAAGCTAGATGATCGAACAGGCGGTCCTCGTAATCTGGCTGGAAAAACTTTCTTTGATTTCTGTAGAAGGTCAATTCGAGGGTTGCGCCTTTTCCTTCTGGATCGCAAAGGAATGCGATTTCAGCATTGTTTGCGGCGATTGTGCGCCTGCTGACCAATTGCAGTCCCAGGAGTCTGGTGTAGAAGTTTATCGATCTTTCTAGGCTGCTTGTCCGAATACTAGTGTGAATAAACACTTGTTTTCAACCTCAAGATTGTTTTTCATAGTCTGCTAGAAAAGCCCTATATGATTGCAAGCAAAGCGAAGACCTTCGAATCAGCAACCATGGCTTTGACCTTTGAGTATTCGTTATGCTGATGGCAAACTTCATCGATCGTGCTCCACACCACCGCCGGAATCCCGGCCTTTCTGAAGTACGCAGCGCATGTTCCTCCCCCGAGTCCTCCGACATAAGCGTCAAGTCCCCTCGCTTCTTTGAGCGCTTTCTTGAGCAACGACGCGATTTCCGGGTTCCCGTCTACGAGTTTTGGAGCTACCTGCTTCTGAAGTATCTCGATTGTGATCGATGCGCCAGTCTTCCTCTCAAACGCTTCCAAGATATTTTGAATGTCAGCAAGGACTTTCTCCACATCATACCTAGGAAGAATCCTGCAGTCGAAATATGTCACATCCTCGCCTGGAACTATGTTGACAGCCTCAACGTTGCTCTCTCTCTTCGTTGGCTCAAACGTGCTTATGGGCACATCAAAATAATCATCGCTCAAATGATACTTCTTGTGGAGATGCTCATCAAGCGCTAACGCAACTTGCATAGCGATTCTGTTAGCGTTCAAACCCTTGTTTGGTAAGCTGCCGTGAGTTTGCTTTCCAATCGTCTTAATCTTAAACCACAAGATGCTTTTCTCCACGACCTCGATGAAGTTGCCTTCTGGAGAGCCTCCGTCAGGAACGACCACTAAGTCATCTTTCTTGAAAATACCTTTCTCAAGTAAGTGTTGGATGCCAAAAATGCTGCCTTGCTCTTCATCGGCAACAATAGCCAAACCAAAAGTTCTCTCAAGCTTGACACCTAAACGCTTCAATGCCTTGGCCGCGAAGACAGAAGCCACCAATGGTTGACCGTTATCCTCGCTGCCTCTCCCATATACCCTGTCTTCCTTCAAGAGAGGTTCATAGGGTTTCGTTGTTGTCCATAAAGATGCTTCGCCGGGAGGAACAATATCAAGGTGAGTGACAATCCATAGTTTCTTGGCTTCGGGGTTGCCCTTGCAGTAGGCGATTATGTTTGGTCTTCTTCCAGATGGAACCCGTGGATCGTCTGCGTCTAGACGCTCGATTTTGTCGAAGCCTACCTCTTGGAGGATTTTGACTAGTCTTTCGGCTTTCTCAAGCTCTCCGGTTCCCCCATTTTCAGGTGCTATCGCGGGTATTCGAATGAGTTCCATAAGAGTGTGAACCATGGCGGTTTGGAGATTGTCTATCTCGCGGAAAAGATTCTGTGTTTCCATTTCAATCGTTCCTGCCACTAGGATAAAGGAAAAGCGGCTTTAACTTTTTCTGACAGCCTAACTTAGCTCTTGAAGTGCGCGAAGACGTTTGACTATGTTAGGGTGGGTTGACAAAACCTCAATAACCTTATCCGTGAAGGTTGGTTCTTTGGAAATAATCTGCTGAACTATGTTTTCCTTCGTAACTTCAATTGCCGCTAATACTGCTGAGTCTGCGTTGGCTTTGTCTGGGTCAGATATAAAGAGCGCTTTGAACGCAGTTAGGTTTTGCTTCTTCCCCTGCGAAAACCCGCTACGCTGAGTTGCGTAAACAATCTTCGCTAAACCTGAGGAAAGATTTTTAGCACCATCATTGGCGACACTGGCGCTATGCCTGTCAGCATAGTACTCGCGCAATCTGCTCAGGTACAGGGTAAACAGGTTCAGAACCCATGAGAAAGCTATGAACGCTATTCCAATTATGGCACCATTCCCGCCCTCATTTCTGCGGTTGCCTTGGCCTTGAAACATGAACATGTAGCCTAGGTATGTGAACAACGCGGGCAAGATGGAAATCGCCATCATAACTTGCACGTCTCGATGTTTGAGATGCCCAAGTTCGTGACCCAGCACAGCCTCCACTTCTCCTTCGTTTAGGTTCTTGAGCAAGCCTTGAGTAACCGCGACTTTGTTGCCAGTGAGCGGAGAACCATAGGCAAAAGCGTTTGGCAACGGAATCTGTGCCAGCATGAGCTTTGGTTTAGATATTCCACTTTTCTGGCTCAAGTTTGCAACTGCCTGATGCAACTGAGGATTTTCGCTCTCTGACATGGGATGAACTCGGTAAATGGCATCCACAATATAGGGCGCTATCAACCATTGCGCGATGTTCACGACAACGACCATACCCCCTAGCGTGAGATAGTCGAATACTCCTGCAAAACTAAGCAGCAAGGTGAAAACTAGGGTTGAAAGGCTGATGACGAGCGCAAGAGTCCCAACCATCGATAAACGAAGTTTCCATAGGTCCATGTCTATTTCACTTTGTCATGACTACCGATGAGGAACTTATAACTCTTGTCGCAAAAAGGGATTCGAAAGTCTTGCTGAACCTTTTCCTGATTTGCCCGAGAGACAACTACATATAGATTGATAGAAGCGCGGGGAAGTCTAGCAAGGACTTCGTGACTGGGTTATTGAAAACATAAATATGCTGAAATCCCTGATCATATCGAATTAGCCAATTTGATATGCACGAGGTCGGACCGCAAACACAAACCCGCAAGTTGACTGGAGACTGTGGAAAGATTGACGGATGGAAATTTCTCTAGACATGTTTTGACGCTCATCAAACTCGCTGAGATGGGTGCACACAAGCGAACCTCCAAGATTTCCACCGAATACCTAGCGGAGAAAATGGAGATCTCGCAGCAAACAGCATCACGCTACCTCGTAGAGCTGGAAAGCAGAGGCTGGATTCAAAAAACCACCACCCCTGAAGGCAGCCTGATAAGGATTCAGGAGGCAGGCATCATGGAACTTCAAAAACTACATTCGATGCTACATCTCATACTTGAAGCAGCGTACCCACCATCGGTTACTGTGGAGGGCACGGTCTTCACAGGTCTGGGCGAAGGCGCGTACTACATTTCGAAAGAGTACTATAGAAAGCAGTTTGTCGAGAAGCTTGGCTTCGACCCCTACCCGGGAACCCTGAACCTCAAACTCACAACTGACTATGACTTAAAAACCCGGGCTGAACTGGAAGCCTACCCTGCAATTGAGATTCAAGGTTTCAAGAACGAAAATCGCACTTTCGGGACGGTGAAATGTTACCCAGCCAGAATAGGAAACAAAGTTAGGGGAGCTTTGATCCTTGCTTTGCGTAGCCATTATGACAGGTCGGTTCTCGAGATTGTCGCCCCTGTTAACATTCGAAAACAGCTTAGCCTGAAAGATGGACAGAAGGTAAAGGTCGAAATTCTCACGAAGATTTAGAAAGGCGACCGCGGGTATCCATAAGTCATTGTGTACGTAGTCACAGGTTTCCGCCTTGTCGCCAAAATATAGCCAATAATAAACCCCGTTGCCAAACCGCCAACATGGGCAAAATTGTTTACTCCTGGGGCTGAACTTATAAACACAAGGAAGAAAGCGTAGATCAACGCTCCCAGAATGGACTGCCTGACAGCCCGTCTTATGTAAATTGTGCAAGCGCCAAACATCGCAAAGATGGCGCCAGAAGCACCGACAGAGGGAATAGACGGATCTAGGAAGAACGGCACTAGCGAGAGGAGATTTCCAGTCAACCCCCCCAAAAGATACACAGACAAGTATTCAGGCAACGAAAATATCTCCTCACCTCTCAAACCAAACATAAGGAGGAAAATCATGTTTCCTGCAAGGTGTGCGATGTTGGCGTGCACAAACATGGATGACAAGAGTTGATAGTAATACCCGTTGAAGACCAGAACACCTACTTGTCCATACTGGTATATCACATCCATGTTAGTCTCAAGAAAACCTCCGCCCGTGACCGAAGTAAAAATGTACATACCGATATTCAACGCAATTAGGACCATTGTGGGCTTGTACTTCGCCGAGTTTGGCATTTACGATTCACCTAGAGAATTTTTCTACGATCTTCTGTCTTATCTTGGACGAACTGTCGAGTTCGTCTTGACCAAACTTGCCCACACGCTCAACCTTCACATTTAGTCGGTTCTTCTCGATATATTCACGCACTCTTTTTTCCATCTTTTCTTGATCGTAGCCCAAAGCTATGACGTCAGGTTTGATGCGTTGAATGACATCGCCGACATCAAAATCCTCCAGACCCAAGACTGCGTCGTCGACCACTTTCAAAGACTCGACCAGAGCCAAGCGTTGATTCTCAGGCATTATGGGCCTTCGACCCTTGGCGTCTTGCACGGTGCTGTCCCGAGCGACAATCACCAAGAGTTTCGCGTTCCTTCCCCCAGCCTCCTTTGCGGCCTCCAAGAACTTGACGTGCCCAAGGTGCAGCAGATCGAATACTCCTGAAGCCAATACTATTTTTGTTCTTTTTGGTTTGCCGGCCACTCGAATTTCACTGTCCCCAGCAGTCTTAACGTGTCCAATAGACCCTCGCAGTATGCCACGGAAGTTAAGCTTGTCTCAAGCTTTTCCTGAGCTTTATAATACTTTGCATCTTCCAGGTAGTCGCGAACATACTCGAGTACATCATCGATCCTTTCGGCGTTTACGTTTATTGGACCGTTGACTCGCTCGATCTTGCTCAGCACTTGTTCGGCTGAGGTTATGTACTTTGACACGAGAGTTCTAAGGCTCATTTTGCCACTTCCCGCAGTTCCTTCGGTGCTCCTGCCAGATTGATCAGGGCTTCGATCTCCATGAAATGCAATTGACCCGTTAGGATAAGACTATGAGGAGGACCACCGAAGTCAAATTTCAAGAGGTTTCTGGCAAAACCTGCTCTCAGAGAGGGGTTATCGCTTCCTACCCTTGCAACACCAACAGCGATCGCTTCCGAGGTGATGATATTCTCAATCCTTCTATGCTCAATACCCAGGAGATATTCCAGCCCCTCCCTGATTGTCAAAAAACGGTTTTCCTCAGCCCTAAGGTCTAGGAGGCAGAGGGTGTGAAGCCCTAGCTTCTTGTTCTGCGCTATAACATTGTACGGAGTCTCCGAGAAATTCTCTGGAAAGGGCACGGTGACAGTTTTGCCAAATTTGTAGTTGTGCAACCCCGATATGC
>CAZWBY010000035.1:0-2383 GCA_964632825.1 uncultured Candidatus Bathyarchaeia archaeon | reverse complement strand
TAGCCTCTTCAAGACCGTGTATGCTTATTCCTTTTTCATCGTTCAAACCGAGACCGACGAAAACGAGTTCCTTCAACAGCCCAACCTCTCAATTCAGTAAGAGAGAACAGAACTTAAATCGTTCTGCCATGTTGAGAAGAAATTACTGGCGCAAAGGAGACTTGTTCGACATTGAACGACGGCTGGCTGGCTACTATTCTCTGATCTCGCCTTTCTCAACCATGCGATCGTAGTACTTCTTGCAAGTTTCCATCGAAACCGCGTGCCGACTGCAAAAGTTTACAAGAACCTTCTCTACTGGCTCGCCAGGTGCTTTCTCATGTATCATTTCTTTGAGTTCTTGGATTTTTTCTTTCGGCATCTTTTCAGCCATATTGTCTCGTCTCCACTGTGTTTTGTACGTTCACACCTATGATTATGTGTTTCGGTTTCGAATGAAACTCCCTCAGGAACTTAGAAAACAGACATAATGGTTTCATAGCCAATCGGTTAGAGGGAATTGGTTGAGGTAAGAAGAAGGGACAAGACCGCCCTCACATTTCTCATAGAGGATATGAGAGCGATTAACCTGACTCTTGATAGTTTGAGGGTTTTTTCTATGATTTCAAATGCTCGAAGAGTCTTTTTGAGGTTTCCTGCAATAGTTTCAATCTATCTTCGGATACGCTGAGCTTGGACAGAAGCTCGTTTGAATTCTTGACAAATGAAGCACCTTTGAGTTTCAACTCAACTAAAAGCTCTGTTGCCTTTCCTTGAGTGAAGTCTCTTTTTTCTATGGGCACTTCGTCTATGACAAATGTAGGTATGTTCTTTTCCAACGCTTGCCTCGCCGCTTCTAAGTTTTGAATGTTCCCATGACCGAAAGGAACTGACGTCACTACGACCATTCTTGCTTTTGCGATCATATCCATGTTCGCCTTATGGGCTGCCTCAGTTATGGGAGAGAAGGGCGCTTCGGTTGTTACCGGTATTTTCAGAAACTCAGCGGTCTCAAAGTCCGTGTCTAACACATTGAGGACCCCAGCTGTGACTGTATATCCTTCTTCGAGTAGAATCTTCATCAATGCAGTTCCTGTACCTGCTCCACAGATTAGGTGAATCGAGCATTTCTTCACTGGAGGAGATTTCAGCCGAGACATCGGTATAACATAGAGCGAGTTGGTAACAAGATGCCTCTGCACTATGGCGTCTACTCTGAAGACGGTCTTTATGTTGTCACTAGTAAGCACATCGTCCAAACGGCCTGTTGAGAATACTTTGCCGCTTTTCAAAAGGACTGCAAGATTACAGTATCTAGCGGCCATGTTGAGATCGTGAAATACCGCCAGCACTATCAAGCCTTGCTTCGAGCAGAGGTCTTTCACAAGGTCCATTATTTCAAGTTGATTGATTATATCCAAATGCGTCATGGGTTCGTCAAGCAACAGCACTTTGGGTTCTTGAGCCAATGCCCGAGCGATTATGACCCGCTGTCTTTCGCCTCCACTCAATTCGTTTATGGGTCTTTCAGCCAAGTGCCAAGTATTCGTGAGTTCCATTACTCTTCTCGCAATTGAGAGGTCTTTGGTGCTTTCCATTTGGAACCTGCTCATATGTGGGTTTCTGCCCATCAGGACTACATCCAATGCGAGGAAGCTGAAACCTATTACGCTGTCCTGCGGCACAACTGCCAGCTGCTTCGCGACTTCGCTCCCCGTAAGGGAGTATATGTCGTCTTTGTCGAGCAAAATCGTGCCTTTGTGCGGTTTGAGAACCCTGCTTATGCTTTTTAACAACGTTGTTTTTCCAGATCCGTTGGGCCCAATAATTCCAACGAAATCTCCTTCTTTCACTGATAGGCTAACGTCTTCTAGAACCGTGGCAGAGCCATATCGACATTCCACGCCATCAAGATTTAGTAGCACCATCCTATCACTTCTCAGAGTGCGTAGCTCTGCTTCTTCCTGCGGAATAACATGATGAAGAAGGGCGCTCCAGCAAGCATGGTTATTATTCCCACAGGCAATTCAAGAGTTGACGCAAATGGAGTAGCGATAACCCGCGCTATATCATCGCATACAACTAGGAAGATTGCGCCTGTTATTGTGGAGGCGGGCAGCAGAATCCGGTGATCAGGGCCAATTACCAGCCGGGTAAGATGCGGGATCATCAGACCGACGAATCCTATGAGACCGCTAACTGATACTGCTGCTCCTGTTATGAGTGAAGCAAGAACCAGAAGCACAAGCTTTGATCTTTCGATGTTTACGCCCAAGTTCTGCGCAGTCTCTTCTCCGAGCGCCATCAAGTTGAGGTCACGTGCATAGATGTATACCGCGATGATGCCGACGACTACGAAAGGCAATATGGCCCAGATGTCCCTCCAGAGAACGTTTGAGAAGCC
>CAZWBY010000034.1:0-12058 GCA_964632825.1 uncultured Candidatus Bathyarchaeia archaeon | reverse complement strand
TGTCGCTTCGCAGCGATAATAAACGATGAGTTCAGAGCCATCGGAAGGACCGGTATGGGCGCAGTCATGGGTTCAAAGAACCTTAAGGCGGTGGCTGTGAGGGGAACACACGATGTCAACGTAGCTGACATGGAAGGTTTCAAAGAATTTGTAAAGATGATTCATGAACGCATGAAAGGTCCAGCCACAAAGAAGTACAAAACCCTGGGAACCCCAGAAAATGTGTTGGTCTTAAACTCGCTGGCTGCGTTGGCTACGAGGAACTGGACAAACGCAACATTCGAAGGAGCCCAACGAGTAAGCGGCGAATACCTGAATGAACACTATGTCAAGAAAATCGTGGGTTGCGCAACCTGTGGAATGCGCTGTGACCACATCGCAGTCGTGCCTGAAGGACCATATCAGGGATCTACTTCACGATTGGAGTTTGAGTGCCTTTGGTCTATGGGACCCCTGTGTGGCGTTGACCGACTTGACGCGATAATTGAAGCCATGCGAATAGTGAACGAGTACGGAATGGACGGAATATCCATAGGTGTAGTCGTTGCTTTTGCGATGGATTGCTATGAGCATGGTGTGATCACAAAGGAGCAGACAGAGGGTATTGATCTTCGTTTCGGAAACGCCGAAGCAATGATTGCTATTATTCACAAGATAGGGAAACGCGAAGGTTGGCTGGGCAACGCCCTTGCAGAAGGCGTAGCCAAAGCTGCTGAGATCATCGGAAATGGCGCAGAGAAATACGCTTGCCACATCAAGGGCTTGGAGCTTCCAGGCTATGACTTGAGAACCCTGAAAACCGCAGCATTGGGATTCAGTGTTTCTTTCCGCGGCGCCTGCCACCTTAGAAATGGAGCCTACTCGCCTGATGTGAAGGGAAAAGTGAACCGGTTCAAGATTGAGAAGGGAAGGGGCAAGATGATCGCTGACGAAGGCAACGTGTACAACATAATCGACTCCCTCATAGTCTGCAAGTTTTCGAGAGGAACGTACTACGATGGCACAAAAGACCTTGCAAAATACTACACGTTAGCCACGGGCATACCCATCACTCCAGAGGAGTTGATAAAGGATGGTGAAAGAATTGAGAACCTTGCGAGACTTTTCAACATCCGTGAAGGCAAAGGCACTAGGGAATTCGATACGCTGCCGTGGAAGATCAAAAATGTTCCAGTTCCTGACGAGGGTCCAGCTAAGGGCGTTGTAGTGAGCGAGGAAGAATTCCAGATCGGACTCGATGATTACTACGCTGTGAGAGGTTGGACACCAGACGGCATTCCCACTGCAGAAAAGCTTGCAGAGCTCGGTTTGGGCGATCTGACTTACATAGTCCAGAAGGCTCAAGGAGGAGCATAACCATGGTGCGACCCCAAGACAGAAAATTCGTCACGGCAGATCCTGAAAAATGCATCGGTTGCTGCGTCTGTGAATACGCCTGTTCAATGACGAAAGAGAAAACGTACAATCCCACGAAGTCTAGAATAAGAGCTCTCAGAATGGGACCACTGACCAACTTAGCAGTAACCTGCAGACACTGCGAAGACCCAGCTTGTGTAGCTGCCTGCCCTAAAGACGCGCTAACTCAGGATGAAAACACAGGCATAATCAGGGTTAATGAAGAAGCCTGCAATGGTTGCGCTTGGTGCATCAGCGCATGCCAGTTCGGCGCTATGATGATTCATCCGGAGAAGAAAGTGGTCTTCACTTGTGACAGCTGCGAAGAATTGGGCGAGCCCCAGTGCGTCAAATGGTGCCCTGAAGAGGCCTTGAACTTTGTGACTGCACAGACACTGGCTCAGAAATCTAGAATATCTGCTGTGAAGAACCTCTTCCAAGAGGTTAAGGAGAAGACAGCGCAAAAGTAGTAAACATCACTCCGCAAGCCAAAAAGCGTTTTCTTTCTTTTTCTGCTCTTTTTTGTCAATTAAAGCCTTTCTATGCCTCTAAAGAGCGACACAGGCAAAACTCTGGTTAAAACATCCATTTTTCCCGTCAAAACCCATTAAGTTAATATAGTTTCCAACGGACTAAATAACTTCATACTTGGAGGACTAACCTTTGTTTGGTTACGCTGGCAGAGTTCTTTATGTTGACCTAAACACGGGGAAAACCCACACTGAAGCCTTGAACATGGACTACGCCAAGAAGTACATCGGTGGAATAGGACTGGGCATGAGACTATGGTTAGACAATTCCAAACAGGGAGTTGCCCCCCTTAGTCCTGAGAACCCGCTGGTCCTGGCGCTTGGCCCAATATCTGGAACAATGTTCCCAACAGCTGGCAATGGACATGCTTTTGTGGCCAAATCCCCAGCGACTTTTGGTGTCGGCGAAGCGGTAGCCCATGGAACGTTCGGCGCCGAGATGAAAAGGGCAGGCTACGATGCGATAATAATCATGGGCAAATCGGAAAAGCCCGTTTACTTGTGGATAGACGATGATTCGGTGCAGCTCTTGGAAGCTGAGCATCTGATGGGAAAGTCGCCTTCAGAGACAGAAGATGCGATAAAGGATGAGTTGGGAGACTACTACGTCCGAGTAGCGTCGATAGGGCTAGCCGGAGAAAAGCTTTCCCGAATAGCATGCATCATAAACGAGAAAACTAGAGCCGCCGGTAGAACAGGGTTAGGCGCGGTAATGGGATCCAAGAACCTAAAAGCTATCGCTGTTAGAGGAACGCGTGACATTACCGTGGCAAAGCCGGAAGAATTCATGGACATGGTCAAGGAATTTCACGAAAGGATGAAAGGTCCGGCTACGCAGAAATATCGGACTTTGGGCACGCCTGAGAACGTGCTTGTCCACAATGCGTTGTTCTGTATGCCGACTCGGAATTATAGGCAGGCTCATTTTGAGGAAGCCAGCAAGGTTAGCGGTGAGGTTCTTAACGAGAAGTATGTGCCTAAGATAATCGGTTGCAGCTCCTGCGCAATGCGTTGCGAGCACGTTGTGGTGGTGCCCGAAGGACCGTACAAGGGAACTCTGACGCGGATGGAGTACGAAACTCTGTGGGCCCTGGGACCCTACTGCGGAATAGACAAGCTCGACGCTATCATCAAGGGTATGGATCTCTGCAACTACTATGGCATTGACGCGATTAGTGCAGGCGTGGTAGTGGGTTTCGCTATGGATTGCTACGAAAACGGGATTCTAACGCGCAGTGATCTCGGCGGTATAGATGCTCATTTTGGCAACTCGGAAGCGTTGCTTCAGCTTCTTGAAAAGATTGGCCAACGCGAAGGTATAGGCGACCTGCTGGCTGAAGGCGTCAGGATAGCCGGGCAGAAAATCGGCAAAGGCGCAGAGAAACTCGCCCAACACATCAAAGGTCTGGAGGTTACGGGATACGATCTACGCTGCCTGAAGACTGCGGCTTTGGGTTTCGCGGTTTCTTTCCGTGGAGCAGACCACAACAGGCATGGCGCGTACGCTTATGACGTTAAGGGCAAGGTTGACCGCTTGAAAGCTGAGAAGGGTAGAGGAAAGATGGTCAGAGACCTGGAGGATGTCTATTCGCTCATTGACTCATTCATCGTCTGCAAGTTCTCTAGAGGCACGTATTACAAGGAGCTTGCAGATATGGCTAAGCTCTACAATCTTGTGACAGGGATTGAGATGACGCCTGAGGAGCTCAAGATGGCTGGTGAGAGAATCAACACCGTGGGCAGACTAATCAACATAAGAGAAGGCTTGGGCAGAAAAGACGATACGTTGCCTTGGAAAGTCATGAACGAGCCGATACCGGACGAAGGGCCAGTCAAGGGAGCATTTGTCACGCAGGAAGAGTTGGATCTGTTGCTGGACGACTACTACGAATCCAGAGGGTGGACACTTGAAGGTGTACCCAAGACTGAAAAGCTGAAAGAAATCGGAATGAGCGAACTCGAGAGCATCGTCAAAGGCAAGCAGGAGGATTAGCAATGGTGAAGATTCATGAGCGGAAATTTGTCTCAGTTGATCCGGACAAATGTGTTGGTTGCCAAACTTGCGAGTACGCTTGTTCTTGGACTAAAGAAAAAGCCTTCAATCCCATGAAGTCCCGCATACGCGTTATACGCGTTAACCAAGTGGCTAACATGGCTGTCACCTGCAGACTCTGCGAGGACCCAGCGTGCGTCTCGGCTTGCCCTAGAGACGCGATCAAGCAATCCCCTGAGACAGGCATATTAGAGGTGGACAAAGACAAGTGCAATGGCTGCGGCTGGTGCATTGAAGCCTGCGACTACGGCGCAATAATGCTGCATCCAGAAACCAAGGTCGTCTACGTGTGCGACCTCTGCAAAGACAAAGGCGAACCTCAATGCATAAAATGGTGCCCCGAAGAAGCATTGACCCTTGTGACAAGTGACGTACTAGCTCAGAAGGCAAGGATCGGCGCGGTTAGAAAGCTTCTCCAAGACACACAGAAGAAGTAGTTTTGTGAAGGCAAAACAAACACTCGACTTCCCTCATCGATTTCATAAACGAGTTTCAGTATTGAGCGAAGCAATTCCCTCAGTAGCCTTTTCTGCATCAAAAACAAACAATAGATTGGGAAGTGTGTTTCAAGGCACCCTTTTTTGCGGAAAAGCTTAAAACTGGAAGCAGATAAACAGCAACGCAAGGGTGGAGAGTAGGGCAATGGAAATGCAGCTTCCTTAACCCATGGGAAAGTGCATTTATCTCATGTCTTATCCCCCATTCCCCCCTTACTTTCCACCCTGCGTTTCTCTCTCATAGAGGTTATAGAGGGAGAGGTTAGGTCCTTGATCCAAGGTATTCCAGTAGTAACCTTGCTATTTTGTCGGCAGCCGCGGTCACTTCTGGCGTTAAGCCTTCTCCGAACTCTACGTTCCCAGGTTGGATTAGGAGCAGACCGATTTTTGTTGCCGAGTTTTTGGTTATGTATTCGCAGAAAATGCGTAAGGGCAAAACGTGAGTTGTGATTGCGGGAAAATTCGCAATTTGCTCAGGGTTGACGAGTTTTGTCTCGCCAGGCTTGAGTCCAAGCATAGCTGCGTCAATAAGTAGTAGGTGGCTTGGTTTGATCTCGACGATTTCTTGGAGATAGCTTTCTGGGACAGTTTCGCATTCGATAAGAAACACGTTTTCTGGAATTTTCTCCCGCAGATCTCTGACTACCTTTACGCCAACAAAATCATCAGTGCGAATGGGGTTGCCGATTCCCGCGATTACAATTTTACTCGATCCAGCGAGCCAGGTTTTCAATTTTCTTCGGATGTCATTTCCGGTTTTTGGCAAATTAACCCCTATAACAAAGGAAGAAAAGTGGGAGAATTCATCTTCGGAGCTTCTGGACAACTTGTTTTTGACTGTTGAAGACTTCCACGGTCAGCGGCATCTGTCCGACTACGTAATGAGTTGCGCAGCCGAAGCATGGGTCGTATGCTCTGAAGGCCATTTCAACTTTGTTTAGCAGGCCCTCGTCGAATTTGCCGTTATGGATCAAGCCTTTTGCTGCGTCACGGATGGACATGCAGATCGCTGGGTAGTTGTTGGTGGTTGCCACGATCATGTTCACGTCCTTTACGAGAGCCTCCTTGTCCAGCTTGTAGTGATGAATCAACGTTCCCCTTGCAGCTTCGACTATGCCAACGCCTTCGCCTGGTTCGCCTGGCTTGTTTCGCACGTTTGTGCTTGTGATTTCAGGGTCTCTTACGAGCTCCATGGCGCGTTCTGTGGCATAAAGCAGTTCAATCAATCTAGCCCAGTGGAAGGCCAAAGTACTGTGTACTGGTTTGCCGCCGAGGGTTTTGTACATAACCTCATATTCTGCTTGAGCCAGCGGCGTTGCCATGCCGTTTGAAGCATTAAGCCTGCCTAGCGGACCGACACGATAGACTCCGCTGTCTAGTCCTGCAACTTGTCCTTTCCAGCCGACTTGTTTCAGGTAGGGAAATTTGGAATACGTCCATTCTTCGACGTGTTCGCCTATGTGTTTCAGGTAATCTTGCGAGTCAAATCTGAGGCATTCTTTTCCTTCTGGTGTGACGACGCGGATTTTGCCGTCGTAGAAGTTGACCATGTTCTTGTCGTCGACCATGCCCATGTAGTAAGTGTTCATCGTGTAGGCGTCGCTCTTTATCATGTCTACGTAACTGGGGTTGCCGAGGACGATGTCATGGAAGATCTTCAATGTGAGCTTGGCGAATTCCAGACTGGATGATGCCATGCGCTCCATTTCTTGTCGTTTCTCTTCACTCAAAGCCTTGCTGATTCCGCCGGGCAGTCCGCAGACGGGGTGGGTTGCTTTGCCACCTAGGATGGCGGTCATTTGTTGACCGTAGGCTCTGTGTTTGATTACTTCTTTTGCTACGTCTAGTCCTGCCTTCTCGATCACGCCGAGGATGTTGCGCTTTTCTGGCGGAGCGTCTGGACCGACGATGAAGTCTGGACCGCCTAGGAAGTAGAAGTGTAATGTGTGATCGTAGATCAGGTATCCCATGTACATGAGCTCTCTTAGTTTCTTCGCGGTCGATGTAGGTTCTACGTTGAAAGCTCTGTCCAGTGCCTTCACTGATGCAAAATGATGTGCGACGGGGCAGACTCCACAGATCCTCGTTGTGAGAATCGGCATAAGCTCAGCACGTCTTCCTATGCAGAATTGCTCGAAGCCTCTGAGTTCGGGTACTTTCAAGTAAGCGTTTTCTACTTCGCCTTTGTCGTTGAGGAATATGGAGACGTTTCCGTGTCCTTCGAGTCGAGTGATTGGGTCTATGAGAATTTCTTTCATTTCTTCATCACCTTTCTCCTTAGAATTGATGCTGGAAGAGAATACATGTAAAATGTTCCTACAGGATCTACGACTTGCTGCATTAAGTCTTCGATCTCCTTTTCCGTGTAGGCTGCCTTTCCCTTTTCACCGTCATAGCTGAGAATTGAAGATAATGCGGTAATCATGGCAGCGCCTTGTTCAGGCATGTTTGGGGCAGCTCCGCCGCAGCCAGTGCACGGCATGTCAACCTGCAAACATTGAGCACCACATCCGCTTCGGGTGCCCATGCCCATGCAGAGAATTCCCTGCTCCATGAGGCAGCGCTCTGGCTCGGGGACTTTCTCGTGAACACGATACAGTTTGCTGATCTTCTTGTTCTCGCGTTTTCTGGGGCATTCGTCGCAGACTGCTTTAAGTGGTGCTATCACTGAGCCCTTAGGCGGAAGTTGGTTTGTTGCAATCGCATCGATAGCGTTGGCGATCAGTTTTACGGGCGGCGGACAGCCTGGCAAGAAGTAGTCCACATCAACTGTCTGTGCCAGAGTTCTTACTGTGTCATAGAACTCGGGAATCTTAAGCGATCCTTCTTTCACTTCGGTCTTGGTTTTTGGGGTGATTCCTTGCGGATTGACAACGGATTCTTCTTTCTTGTAGACTTGTTCGAAGACTTCTGCTTTGTTCGATAAGTTTGCCAAGCCGGGGACGCTTCCTTCGTGGGCGCATGACCCGAAAGCAACGAGCGTCTTGGATTTTGCCCTGAGCACTTTTGCCATATGTTCCTGTTCTGAATTCCGGATGGAGCCATTGAAGAATGTTATGTCTATGTGTTTGTCAGGCATTGCCTCAACATCTTTGTACTTGACGTCCATGGCCACGGGCCAGAACAGTATGTCGGCGATTTGGACTACGTCTAGGATTTTCTCGTTGAGGTCCAGAACGGCTATTTCACAGCCGCCACAGCTTGCAGCCCAGTAAAAGGCTATTTTTAGCTTGTTTTTGCTCATTTCTATTTTGCACCTTCTTGGACTAGTGTTATTATTCGTGAAGCGTTAACCCTGAGTTCGTTGAAGGCCAGTTCTTCGGGTGACATTCCCATTGCTAATCCTAGCAGTTGGGGGTAATGCAAAACGGGAATGCCGTAGGTCTCATTAAACATTTTCTCTATGCGCAGTTCGTTTGTGTCGTACATGATGTGACAGAATGCACATATAGTGATCAGAGCTTGTGCCTCGGCCATTTTGACGTGATGGAACTTGTCTCGGGCTAGGGCTAGAGCCACTTTGTCGTTTACACCTACGCTTGGGGCTCCACAGCATTCGGTTTCATCAATATAGTCCACACAGGTGGCTCCTGTGGCTTCTATTAGTCTCTTTAGGGTTGTTGGATCTTCTGGGTCGTCGAATCCTATGTATTCCTTAGGCCTTAGGAGATGGCAACCTACGTGCTCTGCGACCTTTAGCATCGTCAGAGGCTTGACGACCGATTCTTTGATCTTGTCTAGCCCCACATCTTCAATCAGAACTTGCATTATGTGTTTGGCTTCAATTGTTCCTTTGAACTCCAGTTCTGATTCCCTCAGATGTGCGTTGATTTGCTCACGCAGTGTCTTATCTGCTTTGAGCATCTTGTTAACTTTCTTAAGTGTGCCTGCGCAGCCCGGGCAAAGGGTAATTATGTTCAACTTTTGCTGTTCAGCCAAAGCGAGGTTTTTCGCTGCGAGTATGAGCATGGTTTCGTGACTGACTGGATCCAACGGTAGACCGCAGCAGTTGAATTCGGGCATTTCCACGAGTTCAACGCCCAGTTTTTGAAGGACTTTGCGCGCTGAAATCTCGTATGCTGCAACTCGGTAGGGAACGGCGCAGCCGAGGAAAATCAGGTATTTACTGCCCACATTGCTCACCCTCGTCTTGTATGGTTTTGAAGAATTTCACTTCTCGCAATGCTTTCTTTATTCTTTCTGGGTTGCCTTTGGGTAGTGGAGGCAGACCTTGTGTCTCCCGTTTCTTGACGCGGAGCTCGGGAATTTTGTAAGCATATCCGGATTCAAGTATGCTGCAAGCCTGATCTTTGAAGACCTGAGGAACAACGCCTTTCTCGGCTGCCATGTTTCTGAGCACGCGAATGACGCTGGCAACTTCAACGTCTTGCGGGCAGCGGTCGGTGCAAGTGTAGCATGCAGCGCAAAGCCAGAGAGTGTCGCTCTTTAGTATGCGGTCTCTCAGACCAAGCTGTGCCATCCGAATTATCGTGCGAGGTCTGTAGGAGTCGCTGAATCTGGCTACGGGGCAATCAGAAGTGCAGGTGCCACATTGGAAACATTTGAGTAGTTCCTCTCCCCCGTGCATCTTCGTAATTTCATACTTGAATTTCGGGTCGATTTCCGAGGCTCGTATTGGCTCTCTGTCAGTTGTGGTCTCGGTCATTTCTATAGCCTCACCTTAGTCAACTAGCGCACTTTGCGGGGTTCTTCTAATGGCACCACATGTGCATGAACTTTCAAAAAGCCCATTTCAACTACATAAAGCTTCGGTAACTGAGACAGTTTTCTAGACGTTTTAAGCATGGGGTCTTGTCGCTAGTGACTTTGATATGAAAGAAGGGGAAGAAAGTGCTGTTTACCGCGAATTCGGTGCTCTTCTTTGTGCGAAACTTCTACGCGGGGTTAGCTTCGGAGCCTTCTTCTGTTTTCCTGCCATCTTTTGAGGCGACTAGATCTTCCGCTATTGGATTTGTGGCTTGAATAGGAGGCTCCGGTGTGGAGCTGGGAGCTTCTATCTCCTCTTTCATGTTGAGTGATCCCTTCACAGTTCCATCCATGAGGTATTCGAGTGTGAAGCCCATTTTCTTCGTCAGGCTCAAGGCTCTGTAGTTGTCTGCGAGCATTATTACGTGGACTTTTTCGACGCCCATTTCCTTGGCTATTTCAAGAACGTAATCTACCATTTTTGTTCCTAGACCGTAGTTTTGCCATTTGTCTCCGACTATGAATGCCATTTCGCCTCTTTTTCCGTCAGGTTCGATGCTGAGTCGGGTTACGCCTAGCAGTTTTCTCTTTCCGTCTTCTGTGGTTTCTGCGACTATTGCGACTTCGCGATCGTAGTCTAAGTTGCAGTAGCGGACGCGCATTTCGTGGGGTGTGTCTCTGAGCATTTGGAAGAATCTGTATCTTATGGACTCCTCTGAGAAGTTTTGGAACATCTCAAGCCACATGGCTTCGTCTTCGGGCTTTATGGGTCGAAGGAGGACTTCTTGCTTGTTTCTGAGAACCCACAGTTTTTCGTACTTTTTAGGGTAAGGACTTATGACCAAGTGCTGGTGGGGTTCCATCTTCTTGAATACGCGCTCTTTGTTGACGACGATTCGGGCATCAAGGATACGGACATCTTTCTCGTTTACGAGCAGTGGGTTGATGTCTATTTCCTTTATCTGCGGGAAATCTATTAGCAGCTGTGAAAACAGGAGCATTGTTTCTTCGAGCAATTTGATATTGGCTGGAGGTGCTCCTCTGTAGCCCTTTAGGAGTTGGTATATTTTCGTCTCTTCCATCATCCGCCTTATGAGGGTTGTATTCAAAGGTGGAAGACCAATTGAGTAGTCTTTGAACAATTCTACGCCGACTCCACCCATGCCAAACAGTAGTACTGGTCCGAAGAGGGGATCGGTTTTTCCGCCTAGAATGACTTCGTGACCCGTCTTCTCTATCATGGGTTGGACGGTTACTCCGATTATCTGAGCGGTCGGGTTGTAGGCGTTTGCCCTCTGAATGAGAGTTTCGAAGGCTTCCCGCACCTCTTTGTCTGAATGGACATTCAGGATTACTCCGCCTGCGTCACTCTTGTGGATTATCTGCGGTGAAAGAATTTTCAGTACTACCGGGTAGCCCAGTTGCCTTGCGTGCGCGACTGCTTCTTCAATGTTGTTGGCTGCTTCAGTTCTGACGACGGGGAAGTCGTAATATTTGAGAATTTTCTTGGCTTCATCTTCTGTTAGGACTTCGCGACCTTCGAGTGCCGCGTTTCTTAGTATGGCTGTCAGCGGTCTTTTTGGTAGCGAATCATCGACTGGAAGTTCCTCTGGCGTTTCGTACAGTAGCTCGATGTTACGTTGGTAACTGTTCATAAACATGTAAGTCTTCACTGCTTGTTCAGGCGTGGAGTATGTTGGGATATTGTTTGCGTTTAGGAGTTCATTAGATGCGTGAACTGCCCCATTGCCTATGAAAGAAGTCAGGATTGTCTTGGTCGGATACGCTTTGCTTTGAACAATTTCAACTATTCCTTTTGCGACATCGATCGATCCAGATACTGCTTGTTCGGTGAAAATGATGAGTATGCCGTCTATGTTGTCGTCGTTGAGGCATGCTTCGATTGCAGTTTTGTATCGGTCGGCTTTTGCGTCTCCGAGCACGTCGATGGGGTTCCCTTTGCTCCAGAATGGGGGAAGTGCCGCATCGAGGATCTTCAGGGTTTTCTGGCTTAGTTTGGCCAATTTGCCACCGCGTGAGATAAGATCGTCCGTTGCCATGACTCCTGGACCACCAGCGTTTGTTACTACTGCCAGCCTTGGTCCTTTAGGAAGAGGCTGAGTTCCCAAGACTTCTGCGGCGTTGAATAGGTCTGCTATTTCGTTTACGCGGACTACTCCCGCGCGTTTGAATGCTGCGTCGTATACGTCATCTTCTCCTGACAGTGAGCCTGTGTGCGACGCTGCTGCTTTTGCGCTTTCGGTGAATTTGCCTGATTTCACAACAATTATTGGTTTGGTTGTTGAGAAGTGCCGAGCTGCGCTCATGAATTTGCGGGCTTCTGTGACTCCTTCTATGTACATCAGGATGCTTCTTGTTTTTGGGTCGGTGCCGAAGTAGTCTATTAGGTCTCCGAAGTCGACGTCTATCATCGAGCCAACTGAAACGAAGTTGCTGAATCCTATGTTTTCGTGGATAGCCCAGTCTAAGATTGCTGAGCCAAGGGCTCCGCTCTGGGAGAGAAATGCGATCTTGCCGGGTTTTGGCACTTTGTTGATGAATGAGGCGTTAAGGTTTATGACGGGTCGGATTATGCCTACGCAGTTTGGTCCGATGACTCTTACGCCGTATTTTCTGGCGTTTACGAGGATTTTTTCTTCTAGAGCTTTGCCCTCGGGTCCTGTTTCTTTGAAGCCTGCTGAGACTATGATTGCGCCTTTTACTCCGACTTTTCCGCATTCTTCGACTACGTCTGGAACGGTTTTTGCCGGCGTGGCGATCATGGCTAAGTCAACAGGTTCTGGAATCTCCGTTACCGACGGGTATGTTTTTACTCCAAGGATTTCGGGCTTCCTTATGTTCACGAAGTAGACTTT
>CAZWBY010000033.1:0-12942 GCA_964632825.1 uncultured Candidatus Bathyarchaeia archaeon | reverse complement strand
CGAAGAACTTGTTCTTGAACGCGTCTTTGCCCATTCTCCAAACGCTTCGCTTCTCAGACCGACAATTCCAAATCACGAGCAACTCAAAAAGCGCTGCCTGGACGAAAGCAGTTGTTCTAGCTTCTCTCAGAGTCTCCTCAGTACCGAAACCATGAGCGGGAAAAACATAGTATTCCAAACAGAACACTAGAATTGTTCCAAATGCCTGCAGCAAGAAAGACAACGTTATGAATCTACCCATTCCATGCAGTATTCCCTCATTAGGTTTTCTTGGCGGTCTATCCATCACATCCACATCAGGAGGGTCTGTTGCAAGAGCAACCGCGGGAGCGCCATCAGTAGCTAAGTTTATCCAAAGAATCATGGCAGGCAACAATGGCAATGGAAAGAGTTCAGGCCCAAAAAGCCCCCCAAGAATGGCGAATGATCCTATCACCAAAAGTTCATCAAAATTGCAGGCTATTAGGAAACGTGCGTACTTGCGGATGTTGTCGTAGATTACTCTTCCTTGTTCAACGGCCTTTACTATTGTGGCAAAGTTGTCATCGGTGAGAATAACGTCAGATGCTTCTTTAGTGACGTCCGTTCCGGTTATGCCCATAGAGACGCCGACGTCAGCTGCCTTTACTGCGGGTGCATCGTTGACACCATCGCCAGTCATTGCCACGATATGTCCTTTTTTCTTCCAAGCATTAACGATTCTTAATTTGTGTTCAGGCGACACTCGTGCATAAACCGCGATTTTCTCAACCTGCTGTTCAAATTCTGCGTCGCTAAGCTTGTCAAGTTCAACGCCTGTGAGCGCTAGCTCGCCTTCTTCGTAAATGCCTACTTCTCTAGCTATTGCAGTAGCAGTTAGTTTGTGATCGCCCGTTATCATAACGGTCATGATTCCTGCTTTCTTGCAGAGGTTGTTTGCCTCGATAACCTCTTCCCTTGGTGGGTCAATCATTCCCTCCAAGCCTACGAAGACCAAGTTCTTCTCAATTTCCGCATCACTGAGGTCTTCACTGTACTTGGGCAGTTTTCTGTAAGCCATGGCAAGAACACGGAGAGCGTTGCCTGCCAGCAGTTCGTTGTCCTGCAGAACCTTGTTGATTTTTGACGGTGAAAGCTTTGTTTCTTCTCCACTCTCTAGTATATGGGTGCATTTTTCTAGAACAGTTTCCGGAGCACCTTTCACGTAAGCGACAACTGTATTCTGCGGCGTCTTGTGGACCGTAGTCATTATTTTTCTTTCAGATGTGAAGGGTATCTCACGAATACGTGAATATGCTTTGTCCAACTCGCCTTTTGCCAGACCAACTTTTTCAGCAGCTACAATCAAGGCGCCTTCGGTAGGATCGCCAAAGATTTCCCAGGATGCTTTGTCTTTCTCTCGCAATTGAGCATTATTGCATATGGCGCCTATTCTGAAGAGGATTTCTGCATCTGCGTTAGGCTTAGCAATTTCTCCTCCTAGTCTGAACTCTCCTTTCGGTTCATAGCCTACGCCAGTAATCTCCCACGATTTGCCACCAACATATAGTTGGCGCACGGTCATCTCCCCCTTTGTTATGGTTCCAGTCTTGTCGGAGCAGATTACGGTCACAGCTCCCAGACCTTCCGCTGAGGAGAGCCTGCGGACCAGAGCGTTTCGTTTTGCGAATTCTCTAGCGCCAAGAGACAAAGCAACTGTCACAATGGCAGGCAACCCCTCTGGGACAGCTGATATGGCTAGAGATATTGAAGACATGAAAGCTAGAATAAGACCGTCAATGTTGAGACTTCCCCGGGCAATTACGTCGAATACTTCAAGGGCGAAAATGAGAACACAAACGGCTATCACAACTCTGCCTATTTTGCCTGCGAACTTGTTCAATTTCTTCTGCAAAGGTGTTTGGTCTTCTTCTGCGGTCTGCACCATTTCGGCTATCTTGCCGAATTCCGTGTTCATGCCCGTGGTGGTTACGACAGCTTTTCCTCGTCCGTAGACTACGTGTGTAGCTGTAAACAATGTGTTGTGACGTTCGGAGATTGGCGCGTCACTCTCAACTGGGTTCACATCTTTCCCGACAGGGGTGGATTCTCCTGTCAAGACAGCTTCACTTGCCTTGAGTTCTATTGCCTCTATTATCCTCGCATCTGCGGGGACGTGATCGCCTGATTCCAAAACGAGGATGTCACCAGGCACAATTTCTTTTGCAGGTATGATCACTTCTTGCCCGTCTCGAATGATGCGTGCTTTAGGCGCAGTTAACTTCTTCATCGCTTCTATTGCCTTTTCAGCACGGTACTCTTGAATAAAACCAGTTATGGCTACTAGGATCACTATTGCGCCAATGATTATCGCGTCAGCCATTGCCTCCATATACCCTTCGGCTGAGCCAGTAACTACGTCGTAGTAACCGATTGCCGCGGACAAAATGGTGGCCGCAATCAAGAGAAGGATAAATGGATCCTTAAACTCGCCAAGAAACAGGCTAAGTGCGGATTTGCGCTTCTTGGCAACGAGCTCGTTGTAGCCATATTTCTTCAGTCGTTCCTGGGCTTCCTGTGTGGTTAGCCCTTCGCGAGTCGCGCCAAGTTCTCTCAAGACTTCGTCGGTTTTCCCTGCATGCGCCAGCTTGGACAACTTTTGCTCCCCTCAGTAAATTTCCAAATTTAGGTTGTCTATCTCTAACGAGTAGTTATATTCTTTTCCTTTCAAGATTGCCAAACAAAACTATAAATAGGATTATGAAGAAAAAGCTCCCGTCAATTCAAAGAAACAAGGCAAGTGAAACTGGTAAGGTTGAAAACATGTTTGATCCATGGATAATAGCACCAATATCGGCAGTGATTTCGATTCTGGTTGGACTTTACTTCTATCGCTATGTTGAGAAGCAAGACAGTGGAACGGAAAAGATGCGAGAAATCTCTGACGCCATCAGAGCGGGAGCTCGTGCGTTCCTGAAAAGGGAATACACGACTCTCTTCATCTTTGTTTCGGTAATAGCTGTGCTACTGCTGGTTTTCCTGCCTACGCCGATTTGGGCAGGCAACCCACTTAACAACATCGCGCTGACACTCGCCTACGTCTTCGGATCATCATTCTCTGCATTGGCTGGATTCTTAGGGTTAACGATCGCGACCAAGGCAAACGCCAAAGTGGCAAATGGTGCGAAACAAGGTCTGAACAAAGCGTTCCCAATAGGTTTCAGAGGCGGTGCGGTGATGGGCTTTGCGGTCGTTGGAATTGGTTTGTTGGGAATAAGCATTGTCTATTGGCTAACAGGAGACCCGGAAATAGTACTAGGGTTCAGTTTCGGTGCAAGTTCTCTGGCGCTGTTTGCAAAAGCAGGAGGCGGAATCTACACGAAAACCGCAGACATCAGTGCTGATTTGGTTGGAAAGGTCGAATTGGATCTCCCTGAAGATGACCCGCGAAACCCCGCTGTAATAGCCGACAATGTAGGCGACAACGTGGGCGACGTAGCTGGCATGGGTGCGGATTTGTTTGATTCTTACGTTGCGAGCATTGTGGCTGTGATGATTCTGGGTGCAGCTCTTTCAATTACTGGAAATACAAATTATATGCAAATTCCGTTGGTTTTCGCAGGCGTTGGTATTCTTGCGTCGATCATAGGGTCTTTCACAGTGAGGATCGGGAAGAAAGGAAATCCTGGAAACGCTCTCAACTGGGGAACCTACACAACTTGCGCAATCTTTGGGATCCTAACCGCGGTGGCAACTTACTTCTTAGCCTACGATTGGCGCGTTTGGGGCGCAGCTGCCATAGGCTTAGCTGCTGGAGTCATCATTGGAGTGACAACGGATTATTTCACCTCAGAAGACAAGGGACCTGTTTTGAAGACTGCTGAAGCTTCGAAGAGTGGCCCTGCGATTAACATCATAACCGGTTTCTCATACGGGCTCAGGAGCGTTATTTTGCCTCTGATTGGGATCGGTATCGCAGCGGCAATTTCGTACAAGTTGATGGAGCCATTGGGTGGTGCCACATACGGCGTGTTTGGGATTTCGATGGCGGCTGTTGGAATGCTCTCCATTGTTGGTTTGACAGTCTCTAACGACGCATATGGTCCAATTGTTGATAACGCCAAGGGCGTTGCAGAGCAATCTGGTCTTAGCGAAGAAGTCATTGCGATTACAGACAAACTTGATGCTGCTGGCAATACTGCTAAGGCAATAACTAAGGGATTTGCAATCGGAGCCGCTGGTCTGACAGTGATTTCTTTGTTAGCTGCTTTTCAGGAGATTGCTTCGAAGGCTGGGCATACTGCTGTCTTTGATATAATGAACCCGTTGGTTTTGATGGGTGCTCTGATTGGCGTTGGAATCCCCGCGGTTTTCTCGGCCATGCTGATGCTGGGCGTTGGCAAGAATGCTGAAAGAATGATAACCGAGATTAGACGACAGTTCCGCGAGATTCCTGGTCTCCGGGAAGGCAAACCAGGCGTTAAACCTGACTACGCGAAATGCGTTGACATTGCCACCGTTGGAGCTATTCGGGAGCTAATGCCCGCAAGCGTTGTAATCATCGTCGCAACACTATTAGTTGGATTCGTCGGCGGTATCGATGCGCTGGGCGGACTCTTGACTGGCGCCATCCTGTCAAGCTTACTCTTGGCGTTGCTGATGTCCAATGCAGGCGGCCTGTGGGACAATGCTAAGAAATTAATCGAAACTGGCGCTCACGGCGGAAAAGGCTCTGAAGCACACAAGGCAGCAGTTGTAGGCGACACAGTCGGTGACCCATTCAAAGACACAGCTGGACCATCATTGAACACGATGATTACGGTAATGTCGCTCGTTGCTTCTCTGTTTGCAGCATTGATTGTACAATACAATCTTGTAGGACTACTGAATCTCTAACAACATTCGCTCTTTTTTTTCTTTGTTTGTGTTTTTCCCAGCTGATAGACGGACCGCTTAAGGAAAACAGGATTCTAGTTCAATCTTCATGCAAAAAATGTCTGCAAAAGCATCGTCGAAAGGTTCTTAAGTATTTAGTGATTGTTCTAAGCGGCAATTAACCGTGCAGGTTTAAGTATCAGCCTGTCCCATCTAATGGGAACAGCAAACAGACCTGAAAAAGTTAAAATAGCCCGAACAAGAGGTGAAAAGTATGGAATACGTTTACGCTGCGATGCTCCTTCACAAGGCTGGGAAAGAAATAAACGAAGAAGGCTTAACAAACGTTCTGACAGCGGCAGGAATAACCGCTGATCCAATTCGAGTAAAAGCGCTAGTAGCTTCTCTGAGCGAAGTTAATATCGACGAAGCCATAAAAGCAGCGCCAACCATGATGGCAGCAGCTCCAGTAGCACAAGCAGCCGCTCCAGCAACAGAACAAAAAGCAGCACCAATTGAAGACAAGAAGAAGAAAGCTGAAGAGGAAAAAGCCAAAGAAGAAGCAGCACTCGAAGGATTAGGCGCCCTGTTCGGTTAAAACCGAAACTCCCTTTTCTAATTTATTTTCCTTTGCACCGTTGCTTTTTGTTTTTCTCTCAGCAAAAAGCTTCCAGGCTATTATGGGAATCCACCCACAAATAATCATTACAGTTCCCGGAAACGCGCCAAAATCGGTGCTGAGCAGGAAAGCCTCGAAAACACCGAAAGAAAGTGTCATAGCAATTGCTGAGGCTATTGCGGTTTTCTTGCCGAATTTCTTGAGGGTTTGCGTCGCGAGTGTTCCAGCGAAAAAGAAGTCTCCTAAACCTAATGACAAGTAGCGAATTCCATCGGCTGTTACGACAAGTGGAATTGTCGGCAGAGATATCAGCACGGGCAAGCCCAGCCCGGCCACATGGGTAGCGGCCGTGACCATGACCCCGGTGAATAGTACCAGGATTATGTCCATCATCGTCAAGAGTGCAGCGAAGATGTAGGTTACTTTCCACGTGAACAAAGAAGAAAGATAAAGCGTTATGAGGATGGCAAAAACCACGCCGTAGGTGTTCATTAGAACAGGAAACCAATAGGATGTCGGACTGTAGACAAGGAATAGCAGCACGAAGAGTATGGGTGGCAGCAAGGCCAAATACCATCGTGCGCCGTTTGTCGTTGTCTTTTGCTCATACAAAACAACGAGTAACGCAGATACGGCTAGACCGAACAACCCCAAGCCTCCGTAGTACACGAGTATAGTGGATGGCAGAGCGAGAAAGGCAAAAGCGCCACCTAATATGCCAGCCACCCCAAAAAGGAAAGCGAAAAGCTGCGCCATCCTCCTTTTCAAGTTAGAGAAGAAGTATGAGAAAGTGAAAAGCAACGCCGAATAGGAAAAAACAAACAGCGTGACAATCGCCAACTGCGGAAGAAAGACAATCACTGAAACTGCAACTGTTATCATTATCACGAACAGAACTGCGTCTCGCGCCCGAAACTCGCGTTCCTCAAAACTTGTCTTGAGTTTGGATTCAACTCGCTTGTTCAAGAAAACCGCAACTATGGTGATGGCGAAAAGGGCAAGCGGCATGACTACGTCGAAAGCAAACATGAAGGTACACAGTAAATGAAGCGGAATTTAAGCGTTAAAATCCGAGCTGCGTCTTCATTATGGCTAAGGATGCCAAGATAGCTTCTTCTGTTCTGACAGTTTCGGTACCTTGTCCGGGGATTGTGTTGACAATGCAGTCTACTGCCTGATCTATGTTGAAGCGTTCATCTTGGGCTATCTCGATGAGACCTCTGGCTGGAGCGCCAAATACGATGAGTATACTTTTGGCTTTCCTCAATTTCTCGGCTAGTTCTTTGGCTACCCGCGTGAAAGGAGCACCCTTCCTGGAGGTAGCAACTCGAAGGTCCCAGCTGCCTTCCTCTAAAACTTGCCTCAGAGAATTCGCATTCGAAACCGTGTATCCCCAATATTCTTTGACGTCTTTGGGGTTGGCGATGGCAACCTCAACTGGCGATGTCACTCGGACAACTTTAATGGTTATCCTTTTTCCCACGGTGAATTGTCTTCCTGAGAGAAGAGCAGGTTCCTCGAATCCTATGTCTATCAACGCGCCCTCTCTCGTTTTAGACAAGACAAAACCCTCGCGGTTTTCACCTACCTTCAAGTTCTTTGCAGCTTTAGTTAGCGGATGGTGGGGTGTGCGAAGCGGAGGCAGAATTCCTGCGTATTGAAGTTGAGGTTCAAGTTTGAATAGTCTCTTCCTCAGATACTGAGGAGCTTCCATGTATGACAGCAAGGATGTAATCGTGTCAAGATCAGCGTCCTGACCAGAGTCGACCTGGTCTCGATAAACAACGATTTCGTTGACAGTGAAAATTGCAGCTGCTCTTCCTACTAGCCCAACCTTTGAAGTCTTTTCCCGCAGGTGTGGCGTATCAGAAATGAACGACGCGGGCACAGCGATCCCCAGTCTCTTTGCGGCCATTCCTTTTGTTGCTCCTCGTTTCTGTGGAAGACTACCTGCAGTCAGCTTTTAAAGCAAAGACCTGATATAAAACTGCTTGTAGGAAGCACGGAAAGCGAATGCCAGATTCACCGCTCGACAACTTGAAGGAAATCACGAAGATCGACAAGAAAAACATGCTCTCCTTTCAGATGAAAGCTGCTGAGCACTATAACAAAGCATCAAAAGCAGTTGAGAAAGTTCCTGTGAACTATCCCGCGCCCAAAAGCGTTATTATCGTCGGAATGGGCGGGTCCGCAATTGGCGGTGAAATCGTCAAAGACTGGGCGCGCAGTAGAGCCCTAACCCCGATAGAGATCTGCAGGGATTATGAGCTCCCAAAATATGCAGGCACAGAGACGCTTGTACTGGTCTCCAGCTACTCAGGTGAAACCGAGGAGTCGCTGAGCTGTTTTCTAGATGCAAGAAAAAGAGGAGCAATGATCTGCTGCTTCAGCTCTGGAGGAAATCTGTTAGAGTTCGCTGAAAAGTTGGGTGTCCCCTTTGTACGGGTTCCAGGAGGAATGCCTCCACGAGCTGCTCTGCCTTACCTCTTAGTTCCTATGTTCCAAGTGTTGGAAAAGACAGGTTTTATCTCAGGGTTTTCCGGAGAGTTTCTCGAAGCGAGCAGAATCTTGGGAAAGGTAGCGAAGGATAATGACCCTGAAAACGCGCTGCAGATCAACCCAGCGAAGACTCTTGCCGCAGGAATCGACAAGACTGTGCCAGTGGTTTACGGTTTTGGCATTTATCGCAGCGTTGCTCAACGTATGAAACAACAGTTCAATGAGAATAGCAAGGTGCCTTCGAAGTGGGAGTTTTTCCCTGAACTTGATCACAACGAAATCGTAGGGTGGGAAAAGGGAGGAGCCAGCACTAAGCATTTTTCCTCAATATTCTTGAGAGACAAGAACGAGGCTGAGGAGGTTCGTAGCCGAATCGAAATCACAAAGACTCTCATGGAACCAGCTGTGTCGAAGCAGTTCGAACTATGGAGTCAAGGGAAAAACGACCTTTCAAAAATGCTTTCAATAGTACTCATGGGTGATTTCGCAAGTGTGTACTTGGCGGTGCTGCGAAAAGTGGATCCAACGCCGGTTGACACAATAACTGTCTTGAAGAGGAAACTTGACAAGGTTGGCAAAAAGGCACGAATTATTCGTGAACTGGAAAAGCTAGCATAAACTCAAGCTTGAGCCGTGAACTTCTTGAAATTCTCCTCGGCGTCTTCAAGCGACAAGATCTGGGGCGGATGTTTAAAGGCGTAGGCGCAAATAGGCACAATTGAACCTTTTTGTTTCCTCATCAATGCAAGTTTCATTGCCCTGACCACATCGAAAAGAACAGAGCCAGCATTCGGAGCATCAACCGTTGCGAATTTCAGATCAATCTTCATGGGAGTGTTTCCAAAGTAAGCTCCACTAATCCAGAAGTAGCTATCACGCTTGTTTTGCAGGAAGTCCACATAGTCGGTGGTGCCGGCCACAACCTCAGCTTTGTATGGCAACGAAGATGCCACAGACTGGGTTTTAATGACGCGTTTCGCTTCCCGAGTCCTCTCCAATGTGTCTAAGGATTCTGTTCCTCCACCAACATCCAACTGGTAAGTCTCCGTAATCCGAACACCGTTAGCTGAAAGCAAATTGAGCAATGTCTTGTGCAAGGCAGTGGAACCAACCTGATCGACTAAGTCGTCTCCTGCAACGGGCAAACCGGTTTCTGAGAAACGCTTGGCAACTGTGGCGTCGCTTGCTATGAAGTTCGGTGTCGCATTAACGAAGGCGCATCCTGCCTTCAGAGCTTGCTCAGCATACCATTTTGTTGCCTCAGCAGCGCCGCTCGGAAGAAGATTCACCACGATCTCAGATTCGCTATCTCTGAGCGTTTTCGCGACGTTCGCGTCCGGGGCGTTGCTGATCTTAACCATGTTCTTCGTAGATTGTCCCACCCCGTCCAGAAGTGGTCCCTTGGTTACAATCACTCCAGTGTGAGGAACGCTGGCTAGTCGGGGAGCGTTATTTGGCTCTGCAAACAATGCATCGGCTAGGTCTTTTCCAACTTTCCTGTCGTCTACATCAAATGCAGCGACAACTTGGATGTCACTAGGTTTCATGCCGCCTATTGTTGGGTTTCGCAGTCCAGTGAAATCACCGTTGGAGTTTCCGTAATAATGCAAGCCTTGCACGAAGGCCGAGGCACAATTACCAATACCGACTAACGCGACTCTTGCCTTTGTCAATGTTGTCACCTGTTTCGGCTTGTTCTATCTGTGATTGCCTTATAAAAGGCTACGCTGCCTTGTTAGTTGGGAGACCTCGCCCCCAAATCTGTAGAGCACCAACAGGTAGTGCTTTTTGTTGAGGCAACATTTTAATTTCCTCGGTCCAATTAAGCTAAAAACGAGTTGAGTATAGTTGAACGAGGAAGCAAAATCTGATAAGTTCACAGCCATTAACGAGTTGGCTCGCCGCAGAGGCTTTTTCTGGCAGTCATTCGAGATATACGGGGGCGCGGGAGGTTTCGTCACCTACGGTCCTCTAGGAGCTAGATTGAAGCAGAACATAGAGAACAAGCTCCGAGACATTTTCGTTACGAAGTTAGGAATCTTCGAAATCGAGTCTTCCGTTATTACTCCGGGAAAGGTATTCGAGGCATCGGGGCATGTCAATCACTTCAAAGAACCAATGGTTGAATGCTCCAAATGTAAGAAACGATTCCGCGCGGATCACCTTCTTGAAGAATATGGAAAAATCAGGTCTGCAGAAGCAGAGAAGATGAACTTGGAGGAAGTTGCAGACGCTCTTGAGAAGAACAACATCGTGTGCCCCGAGTGCTCTGGAGCTTTTAACCCGCCACAACAATTCCTTACAATGTTTGAAACCACGATTGGACCCTACACGGGGGCAGTTGGATATGGCAGACCTGAAGCTGCTCAAGGAATATTCGTGGAGTTCAACCGTCTGTACACAATAGCTAGGGATAGACTGCCTTTTGGAGTTCTGCAGATTGGACACGCTTTGAGAAATGAGATTTCACCGCGTCAGGGACTCATCAGGCTGAGAGAATTCACGATTGCTGATTTGGAGTTTTTCTTCGACCCTGAATCTCCGGATTGTTGTTTCATAAGTGAAGTGGAAAATGAAGTTCTTCCGATTCTACTTGCAAAGAGCAGGCAAGAAGGGCTAGAAGAGACTCTTGATGTGACGGTGAAGGAAGCACTCGAGAAGGGAATCGTGCTTTCCGAGTGGCAGGCGTTCTTCATGGCAATGGCGAAGAAACTGCTGGTGGAGATTGGTGTTCCACCTAAGTACCAACGTTTCATCGAGAAGCTACCCTGGGAGAAAGCGCATTACTCGAGTCAGAGCTTCGATCAAGAAGTGTACGTTGAACGCTGGGGGTGGATTGAAGTTTCCGGGCACGCCTATCGAACAGACTACGATTTGGCCTGTCACATGAAGACCAGCGGGGCTGACATGCGAGTGTACAAGGAGTTTGAAACACCTGTTGAAGAAGAACAGCCCGTTGTGAAGCCCATCATGGCAAAACTTGGTCCGGCTTTCAAGAAAGAAGCAGCTAAGGTTGTTGAGAAGCTCCAGGCGGCTGACCCAAAAGAAGTCGCGAGGTCGTTTGCGAAGAACGGCTACTACACTGCTGGCGACTACAGGGTTATGCCTGACCAGGTCGAACTATCAGTGCAACGTACTGTCGTTCGCGGAAAGCGATTCATACCGCATGTTGTGGAACCAAGTTTCGGCTCTGACAGACTGTTCTATGTAGCGTTGGAGTACGCTTACCAGGTTAAAGACGATCGCATTCTGATGAGCTTCCCGAGAAACATAGCGCCAACTCAAGTCGGTGTGTATCCCCTTGTTAGCAAAGACGGTTTGGTCGAGAAGTCACAGGAAGTCAGGAAGCTGCTCATACAGGAAGGTTTCACAGTCGAGTTTGACGAAACTGGTTCGATTGGCAGGCGTTATGCCCGAGCAGACGAGGCTGGAGTGCCGTTGGGTATCACCGTAGACTATGATTCATTGAAGGATGGTACTGTAACAATTCGCGATCGAGATTCGTGGCAGCAAGTTCGTGCACCTCTGAAGGATCTGCCTAACCTTCTGCACAAGTATTTCCACGGAAAAGCGAATTTTGAGAGTTTAGGGACATTACTATTGAATCAGGGTAGCTAGGTTTTTTAATGCACACTCGTACTACGATTGAGAATCATTAGCAGTTATTTGGCGGGAAATTGGTTTGGTGCTTCCAGCAGAAACAGAGGAAAGAGTCAAGCGTAGAGCTTTGAACGTTTGTCAGGAAAACTTGCGGAAGGTTGTGGATCTTTCAAGAAAGATTCCGCAAATGACTGACGCTTTCGCTGCTGGCAATAAGGAAACAGCCCGACAGCTTCTCAGCGAGATTAAGGTAGGCGAAGAAGAAGTAATCAAAGCGAGGCGCATGGTTTCCCAAGAACTCACGGAAATAGGTGCAATTCTGATAAGCAGAGAAGATTTTCTCAGGTTCACTAACCTAACGAGTGAGATTGCGGATTTTTCGGAAGGAATCGCTTTCTACCTCGTTGAGATAATGGAGCATAATTGGAGCGTACCGAGCGACGTCAAGAAGGATTTGGTGAAGTTGTCCGAAGCAGTTCTTGATTCGGTGCTCAAACTGAGAGAGACTATGATGGTTTTGACTTACGGGTCAGCCAAGACGCTTGAGAGGGCGAAGGAAGTAGAGATTGCGGAAAGAATTGTTGACGACCTTTATCGCTCGCTGGCCATAAAGGTGCTAAGTAGCAAACTCGAGGTCCCTGTGTTGCTCCTGCTGAAAGACGTTCTTCAGCTTTTGGAGAACTCGGCAGATAAAGCTGAGGACGCGGCTGACGCGGCTCGAATGTTGTCTTTCGTGATGTGAGGCAGAGCAGAGACTATAATGACAGCCAAAGCGAAAGTTGAACTCATTGAAAATTTTCTTGTTGTTTGGGACCCGGAAGAAGGCACACGATTGTACAAGAACGGGTATTATGGGAAGCCTCTGGGAATTGCTAAGCCGAAAATCCCCGAATTCAAAGTTCCCCTAATCCTAGATCTTATGGAAGGATTGTATCTGGCTCAGAAGGGCTTGGTGACAATTTTTGAAGGCCAGAAAAAGGAAAAGGTTGGGTTGAGGAAGCTTCGGCTGAAGGTCAAGCAGTTATACGAGGATTTTGAAGAGAAATACTCCATTTACCGCGATCTGAGGGAAAGCGGCCTAATAGTAACCCCGGGCATCAAGTTTGGCTGTGACTTCGCTGTCTACAAGTACGGACCAGGTGTGGAACATGCGCCATATATGGTGTCTGTCAAGAATTCAGGCGGCGAGATATCTGCGACTGAAATAGTCAAGGCAGGGCGATTGGCAACGACGGTGAGGAAAAGGTTCATCATAGCTGTTCCTAACTTGGGCTCTGGAAGAATAAAATATTTTATGTTTAAGTGGTTCAAGGCGTAAGCAGTTTTGCGTGGCTAGGGTTGCGTCTCAGCCGGGCATCAGTGTTTGGTGGGTGAATTCGCCCTCTACTTTT
>CAZWBY010000032.1:5760-13529 GCA_964632825.1 uncultured Candidatus Bathyarchaeia archaeon | reverse complement strand
CTACTGTTTTTTTGGGTGTTTATTCTGAGACCTCCTTCTTAACTAGCTGCTTTAGTTGTTCTGCGAGGAGCGATAGTTGATGGTTCTCTGTTTGTTCTTGGGTCTCGGTTATGTTCCCCCGCATCAATGCGTTTTTGGTTAGGATTTCTTCGGGGTTTTCTCCCCAGGCTCGTATGATTTCTTTGAGTTGTTCGATTCTGTTGGCTTGTGTCTTTGGCCTGATTCTTAAGCCTGCTGATGTGTAGAGGTTTCTTAGGGTTTCTATACCCAGGCTCTGAACGTCTTCGTAGGTGTCTACTGTGTGGCCCATCATGTATTGAATGATTTCGGTGTCGACTTTTGCGGCGCTCATTTGTGTTCTGAAGTATTTTCTTAGGCTGTGTGTTCTTACGCTGTACATCCAGCTGTTTGGAAGTTTCTTTGAGATTTTTGCGTTGACAACTAGCTCGTGGACGACTTTTCTTATGAGCGCTAAGTTCTCGAGCGCTTTCACCCTGGTGTTGACGTTGTGATAGCGAGTGTTCTTGAAGTCTCTGGTTTTGGTCATCTGCTTAGTTATGTCCCAGATCTTTTGCGCAATCTTTTCCCTGTTAACGTTAGGAGTATGGCGCGGTTTAGTCTGGCTTCTCTGCCTCTGAACACGGTCAGCTCCGAGCCCTTGCGGCGTCTTTGCGCCAATTCCTTCAGCTCTCCTGAAGCAGCGGGAAACCAGAAGGGCGCTGAACTCCCTAATTACACATTCTATGCCCTGTCGACACGTTTTGACCCGAGGCAAAATCCTTCTAGCGCTAGAAATGCCCACGGCAATTTGTTTCCGGAGACCCTATTTATCCAAAATCCTTGCTTTCATGGAGGCAGCTCAGGTGTAACCTGCTTTCTAGACGGGTTTTTGCGGGGGTTTTTCTAGGGCTAGAAACATTTAGCCGAGCACATTTTCCAGTTCACGATCCTTGACAAGAGAAGAAGAGGGAATGCGCGGGGGCGACTGCATTCCCTGCAAGTGGAGACGTCTCCCGCAAAACACATTGTTAGGACAGCTCCAGATCTAACCAATAGACAATCAGAACCGCAGCTTCCTCATACTCGCTGTAGCCTCTTCGCTCAATGCTTCAGAAAAACTAAAATTCGTTAGGGTGCCACGATGCCAATTCAGCAAATGCCCCGTTCGCAGTAACGACTTTGAGCGTCAAATACGGAGGATTGTCCGCATAGGTTGTCGACAGGGTTATAGTCCAAACACTGTTAGTTGGATGCGTCCATATTGTTGCTGCTGCATCCAATGTTCCATTAACAAAGACGCCGCTAACCATAACATCTTCGTAGCCGTTGCTATACACGTAAGCGATGATTTCGCCAGTGTTGTGGTTCCAATTTATCGACTGTATCCATATCCCATATATGGGGGATGAGCACTCGCCAACTGCTCCTTCCAAGGTCATGACTCTGATCGGGATAGATGTGTGCGTATCCATGTAAGTTCCAGACAAGGTTATCACGGCTTCTCTACCTCTCCGTAAGATTTGCGGACTGGGTAATGCTGAAGCATCAAGAGTTCCATTAACGTAAACCTCGCTCAGAGTCACTGTTTCGTCGCCAGAGTTTCTCACAACAGCTCTGATCTTGCTGGTACTCTGGTCCCAATTTACTTGCTCCAGCCATATTGCGTAAAAGACTTTAGTTTTGATGGCGTCAAGTCCATCAGAGGTAGCGACTCTTACCGTTATCTGCGTAGGCTTAGCGACATACGTTTTGGACAAGGTTATTTCGGCTGTTTGATCTTTGGACAAGACTCGAGTAGCCAATGCAGCCTCGGCGTCCAGTGTTTCATTTACGTATACCTCTTTCAGAGTCACGGTCCCATTGCCGGTGTATTCGACTAGAACGATGATTTGGCCGGCGCTTTCGTCCCAGTTTATGCTTTTGATTTCCGTTGGCGTCGTCCACAGGGTAGTTCTATTGGCGCCGCTTGATTCGACCCAAGCATAGAAGAAGCCTAGAGCTACAATGATAGATCCGAGAACTATGAGGGCCACAGCAGTATTTGGATGTGGGTTTCTGCTTATTGCCACAGTAATGTGTTTTCGCACGGTTCAATTTTAGACTTTCTGAATTCTGGACTAGCATCTCATCGACGTGGGTTAGCAGTGTCTTTGTTCCCATGCTCAGCCAGCAGCGCGCGTTATTAAGGAAAACTGGGAAATTCTGAGATATGTTGGATCAAGTACACCCGGTCGAGTATTGTAGACTACCTGTGTTCATCTTGCGTTTTCTATCTGATATCTGATTTGTTTCCCAAAGTGCGCAGGTATTTCTCTACCTCTTTCTCAGCATTGTCTGCCTTTATGAAGATTGGCACGTTCTCCATGCCGGTGGCAATGTAGCTAGATAGCAGCCATTCTCCGGGGGCAAATTCCAGCGTCTTCTCGAGTATGCCTTTGTCTATCATGAATGTTTCACTAACCAATGCACGGTCATACGGTCGAGGAAGCGTGCCGACGAAATAAGTGTGCAACTGCTGAAGGGCATTTGTATTCAAATAGGCGATTCGCTGCGTAGCGATGCACACGCCCAGTCCATACTTGCGTCCTTGCCGAAGCAGGGTCTCCACGTGCTGAGAGACCTTCCCTTCCAATCCCCCTTCTTTGCTGCTCATGAACTCCTGCGCCTCATCAAAGACCACCAGTATGTACGGTTTCACAGTGAACTGCCGTTTCCTCCGCACGAGCAAATCTTGCGTCAAGGCTATTGCAAGTTCTTTGATTGCGTACGGATCGCTTATCGAGATGACAATGAGGTTTGTAGTCTTGTCCTCGAGGAGCTCGCGTATGCCCTCCATTGTCAATCCGTCGCCCTCGGTGGCTGCTTTTTCTTTTCTCTTGGTGAGCAAGTCTGCAATGGCGTTACGGGTGTAAGCCCAAGCGTATAAGCCGCTTTTCTCGTTGACTTTGAAGTTTTCCATGGCGTTTCTTGAGATTGGGTCGATGTAGCTCACGAAGTCCGCGTTAACTTCCTGGTTCTCGCTCAGTCCGTGCTTCTCAACGTACTCGTGTGCTGCGTCGTGAATGGAGTCAATTGCGTTGACGTAGTGCGGTCTGCCCGTGGTGTCCTTTCGCTGGTCATCCAGCTCCTCCATGAACTCTGCATAGGTTGGGATTTTTTGTTTTGGCTTGGTGTAGTATGTCAACTTGCCCTGAGACATGATCGCTTGCAACCCGGCTTTGGTGCGTTCATCTGTTTCATACTCGCGTGGTTTCACGACTGCGTTGAAGAATCGTTCTGACGAGTTGATTCGGTGCTCAAAAACTAGCTTTGCATTAACGTTAGGATCCGAAAGCACGTCTAGAAGCAAGAATGTGTACTCGCAGCTAATGTCAAAAATCACGATCTTCGTGTTAGCCGTGTGAAGCAGAATCCGCCTTAGCACGTTGCTCATCAGGTTAGATTTTCCTCCTCCTGTGAACGCAAAGACGCCAAAGTGATAGCGCACCAGCTTCTCAAAATCAACGTAGATCGGAATTGCTGCATCCTCTGTTTCAAACATCTTTATCAATCCAAGCCGGGGGTCCGAACGTGCATCCTCTGAGGTTCTTGATGTGTCAATGCCAAGAAAATCTGTAATCTTCTTGTTGTACATGCGATTGACCATGTCTCTGTTAAGCAGGTACACCGAACTGCCCACGACAGGGTAGCTGAAGCCTTTGCTAAATTGAAACTCGCAACCGCCTCTTAGAATCAGGTCGTAATTTACAGGAATGGCATCGATCTGAATCATCATGGTCGACTTGTCGTCGGTCTGCCAATCCTCCTCGGATTGTTCGATTATCTCAAACTGCATCGGGTAGTACCCTTGATCGCTTAAGCCTCGTAGGCCAAAGTGTTCCGGCCAGACGCGGCTTATCTCCATCAACGTAAACCGTTCAAAACTTGGAGCTGACTGCTTGAAATTCTTCACAGCTAACAGCATGCCTTCTTCCAGCAGTCCCATTAGGTCTTTTTGGTACTCAATCTTCACCCGACAGGCGTAACGGGCGCTAGTGCCCGTAACTTTGGTTTCTTCGCCCCCAAACAGTCTCGGAATTACCGCTGCTAAGCGGGCTCGAAATTTGCCATCAAAATCTGTGAAACATTTAGTATTAAGCGCTGTGTCTTCTGGTTTGCTCAATTTGGCTTCGCCTCTCTCGGAAGGTGCTCATGTAAAATATGAACTTTCGCAATTTATGATTATTCAGGATCCACGTTGCCGTGGAATCAACCACGTTCTTGAATTGAGTGTAGTTCCACTTGGCAATTTTGTCGGCAATGAACAGCGGTTTATTGTGCCCGAATGCCTCAGGAATACTGGAAGGTGCCATCGCCACCAGTATCGTCATGACAAGATTCTGCAACCTGTTCGGGACCTTGTTGTTTCTGAACAATAGTGTCTCCACATTTTCCTCGGTGCCATCGCTCAGCACATTGCAAAACTGAGCGATATTCTCAGGTTTGTAATCAAATGCCGGATAGACCAAGCGGTCAATAAGTAAAACGTTGCTTCTGAGCATGGGGTCAGACTTTGCCACACTGAGCTGTACGTAGGTTTTCAAGAAAGTCTTCTCCAAGCTTATCTTATTTCTAATGGCGCCTCTAACGTAGCCTTTGCCACGTTCACCATCAGCGTGAATGGTTCTGAAAGCGCTGTCATATTCAATCAGGCTCCAAGGAGGCAAGATGCGATTAGCGTTAAGCATACTCGCAGACTGCAAAATCATGCGATCCGTATTTGGCAATTTCTGCAGCAACTCCAGACTTGGGCCAGTTTTCAACATGCCGTCGCTATTCATTAGCGGGATGAGTTGTCCCTTGAAGTCTCGAGCGGACGTGTCCTTGGTGACTCCAACAAGCAATATGCGCCTTCTCCAGCACTCCTCCACCAGCATGTTTAGAGTGAACAGCGTGAGGAAGCTGATGTCCATAGTCGTCAACCAATGCTCCTCGCCGTCCTTGAGGATTCTCATGGGACCTCCAAAGTCCCCGTTGTTAGCTTTTGAGAAGAAGAGTTTTTCAGCTATGTCAACGGTGAGTTTCTTGACGTGTTCCCAGCTTTTTGCATAACGCGGATTGAGACTGTAGACAGAATCTTCAATTGTAATAATCTGTTTCGACAACAGGCTATTCAATGCGCATTCTACTCTCATTTTCCTCTTGTCATCGGTGCATTGGAGAGCAGACTGGATTTCGTTAGTCCTCAATTGGTTTTTAGTCTCAAGAAGGGCAAGTATTGCGGTTCTCAGGTGGTCAGCCCGAGGCGGAGGCAAACCCAAACTTTCGCAGCGAACGCGTTGTCTAGCCATGCTTAGGTCATTCCTGTCCAATTTGACGCCGTCAACTTCTGAACCGATGATTGCACATTTCACTTGCCAGAAATCCGTTTTCCTCGTTTCATACAGCAAGCTCGCGCGTTCTGAGCTTAAGCTACGATCCATGAGTAAGAGGCGAAACTGTTGTGTGGAGTCCACAGCGAGTTTGTAAGCAAGATAGTATTCGCCAAACGTCATAATTGCGTTGGCGATGAGGCTGTTGTCGGCAATTTCTTCGTCAGTTAGCGGTTTCGAGGGGCTGACTTCGTTTGGCTGCTCTTGGGCTGCAAAGCTGTGGTCGACATCTGGAATCTCATTTACATAGATCGGGACAACGCTGCTTAATCCTACATTCTGCTTCAATGTCTTGGCGTCATACTTGATCTGAGGCGCCCCTGTCTCAGTGAAGATTACTGCGCCTGTTGATGCATAAGCCCCGCCAAAAAAGATCACCATGTCAAAAAGTGGGCGAGAATACATTGTGCCATCTATGGCAGCGAAGCGGACAGTGCCCGTTCCAAAAAATTCCTCAGCAGTCTTGCGGGCTTTCGTATTGTCCTGACTGGTAACAATGAAGTCCGCCAGGAGATCGTCGTATAAATAAGCAAGAGCGGCGAAGCGACGTTCATAGTCTGCCACTTGCTTCGTAGCACCCTCTCTGAGACTCTCACATGTTCGCTTCCGGGAATCGCCCAAATAAGGATCGCTGGCCAACCCATTTCGCCCGGATTCATTCTATCTCTCAATCGTAAAAAGGATTGTTAACAAGTAAACGCTTAACTTACCAAGTCTGCCGAAATTCGGGATGGTCTATTTCCTATCTTCAGTATCAACGGAATGCTGACAAGCATCAGACCGCTCAGTATAATGAAGCCTAGACTGAAACCGTGCACACTAGACATCGCAAACAGGATTGGTGGCAGGAAAATGTATGGTGCAAAATTGGTCGTAAGACTTAATCCAAATATTACACCTCTCTGTTTGTCAGGCGCTATGTCCGCAAGAAGAGCCTCGCCCACAGTTAAGAGTCCGAAAGAAGCAAATCCAAAAGTAACGCATGGCAACACGAGAATTGCCGCCGGCAATTCAGCTATTGCGTAAAGTGAAGCTGATTCGAGTACTACGAGAGCAACTAGAATCTTCTTTCTGCCATAGCTATCTGAGAGTTTTCCGCAAACTGGAGCGCTGAAGAGCCCAGCAACCTTGAGGGCTGAGAAAAGAAATGACGCCTCAACAATCTGCAGCCCTCTGCCGTAAGTGAAATAAACGTTGGCAAACGCGTCGGTTCCTCTCTGGCCAAGTACATAGAAGAACGAGGCTACGAGGAACAAAACCACTGAACTGTAGACTCTCAAATGCTTCAGATTAATCTTGCTCGATGGTTTGGCGACAGGGTCAACTGGAGTCGACCGGTCGTCAATTGAAAACCACAATACCGCAGAGAGGACTAAGCCAGGTATCGCTATGAGCATCATTGTCGATCTCCATGCGAAGCCGGCAACCATCAAACCGGTGAGGACAGGACCGATTATTGATCCTATGGCGCCTCCTGCTTGATGCAAACCCAAGGTCCGACCCCGATTGTCGGAGTATGCTTCTGCGAGTATTGGAAAACCGCTAGGGTGGTATGTACTTCCTGCTGCGCCTGCAACAAAGAACAGCAAAGCAAGTATCACTATGTTATCTGTGAGACTAATCGCGACAAAGCAAGCTGCACTTATCGTGAAGCCCATCGCCAAAAGCCTTCTGCGGCCCAACCGTTGGGTTAGGTAGCCAGAAACTGCAGGCAAGAGGGAATATGATAGAAGGAAGCACCAAACAAACAAGCCAGCACTGCTTTCGCCGAATTCTCCAATCAGCTCGGGAGCTATCACGGGCACTAGTAGCTGGTTAACGTGGTTCAAGCCGTGACTTGTAGCCAGCAGCGGGAGCTGCTTCTTGCGTTTTTCCAGCACTTCCTTAACTCCATTGTTGAATGTGGTCTTGAGCCTTTTTCCAATTTAAGCTATTCCACTTCTTCTGACAGACTGTTGCTGATCGGCTTATTGCTGCCATTCATTTGATCTCTTGGCTATTCACTGCAATACGCACGTAGGGTGAGCAACCAATAATAGGGTGTTTCAATGAAAACAAATGTTAGGTCGCTTTGCTTGATCACCATTGAGGGAATTGCTGTCACCGCAAAAGCTTTTCCACAGCGACGCCTCTCCAAAACATGGAAGCAACTGACAGACAAACCCCTTCCGAAAGTCAAGGCCTTGCAGTTGGAAGATGTAGACTTTAACCGCGTCATAAACCTGCGTAGATGTGAAGAAGATGAATTTAGGGAACTGCAAGAATGGAACACAATATTGTCACCAGAAGGAACAGACGCGTGCGTGTTTAACGCAAACGAGAACTCGAGTGTTGATTACATGATATTAATACGCAAAC
>CAZWBY010000032.1:0-5660 GCA_964632825.1 uncultured Candidatus Bathyarchaeia archaeon | reverse complement strand
TCTGGAGACATTATGGGCGTACTAGCCAGTCTCTGGTGAAAAGCATCGCGGGCACAGGGTTCACTCATGTGAGCGCGGTACACGGAAATTAGAAGCGATGTTGCCATAGCTAGGGATATCGGCTTTTTCGATATTGCTGACAATTCTTTTGAAATGGCTGCTAAATCAGCGTATATGATCTCAGGAAGTTCTACAATCTTCATGTTGATAACTGACCTGAATATTCTCTGCAGGTTTCAGCATTTAAGGTGTTCATCCGGCAAGATTGAGATACTGACGCGCCATTGACGTTTTGAGCGGCATTCAGTGTCACAGCCTTTAGTTCAGTCCATTGATGGGCTGCAAAGCCGACGATGAACCTGAGCCACAGAGTTATGATTCTGCTTAGTATCGTTGAGGTTGCTGCAATTCCAGGCTCGACTCCCAAAGCAGTGTACACGGCGGTCATGGCTATTTCAGGAAGCCCCACCTCGAACGGAATCCCTACGGGTATGGATTTTATGGCTACGATGATTGATGTAGTTACAAAGACAACACCCCAAGATACCTCATATCCAAGCGAGATGAAGACCAAGTAGGGAATGGTCATGCTAGATGCCCAGTTAAGTGCGAGGTAGATTGTAGGCACCACCAGTTTCCTGGGGTTTTCCATGACATCTTTCATTGAACTGTGGAAAGCCTTGGCGGCGTTGAACGCATCATTTCGTATCTTCTCAAGCTTCCATTTTCCGCGACTTATGAATTCGCCAGCTCGGACGGCACCGTTGATTATTCTTATGCTCCAAGCTTCCTTCCGGCTTACGATTAGGAAAACTACGAACAAGACAGCCGAACCGATAACGAGAAACTGAATTATGTCAAACACGAGAGGATCGATTTGTGCGACGCCAAAAAGCAACGCTGCACCTATGAGCAAGAAAACAGTGTTCATGACCATGCTGAGCAGTCGAAAAGTCACGAGACTGGCGACTACTCTTCCTCCTGTGCCGCTTTGTTCTCTATTGCAGAGGTATACACGGCAAATTTCCCCGCTGATGGATTCCGCTGGAATAAGGATATCCAGGAACATTGCATACCAAACGAATGTGTAGGCTTTGAAGAGCGACAGCTTGACTTTCAAGCCTGCGAGAAGTTTATTCCAAGAAAGCGCGTAAAAGAGGATTTCTATGAAGCTTATCAGTATTGCCGCTATGTACGGAATGGGCTTAGCGGTCTGCGCGGTCTTGATTATGCTGAGCAGGTCAACGTTGAAGAAGTAGACATACAAGAGAAATGCCAGTATTCCCACTATTGGCAGAATGACTGTCTTTTTCGTAATCTTTGGTTTAGTTCGTTCCATGTGACCTAGACTCTCGCTGGTCGAACGCTGAGAGAACACTGTTTAGGAATTAAAAGTTTCTCCATTTAAACCTCTTCTGCGAGCACAGTTTGAGATTCTATAGAAATTCGCTAGGGACACTATTATCCGCGCAAGTTAGACTATGTAGTCTTTGTTGGGGCTTTCAAAATCCATGACGATTTCCATCGGGCTCTTGGGCGCAGCCAAACCATTGATTGGAACCCCGTTCAAGAGTGCCCAAGGACCGTTCTGAGCTAATTCCGTGGCCACATGGTTCTTTCCAAAACAGACTCGAGAGACTTTGCAAACAAGATGTCGGACGTCGTTTTCTGATAGATAGCCCAGAGCATGCAGGTATTCGTGTGTCAACAGAGTGCATATGAAGGCGTTTACTTCGAGTTTGGATTTTGCGGTTTCTTCGACTAATTCGATCAGAGCTTTGTTTAGAACTATGTTGTTTGTTCCGACTGAGTGGTAAGCGCCAATGTTGATCGGCAGATCATCAAGAAAGAGCATCATGCTGACTCTTGATTTGCCTAAGACATGCCTGACAGTCTCTTTGACAATTTTCCAGATTTCTCTGTATCCTTCTGCACGCTCGAGTTGTGGGCAGAATGGCCCCACATAGCTGTGCTTTTTGCCGGCTTCCTCTTCGTTATTCCTGTATGTTCCAGGGATCGACGAAGGAGAATCGTCTGTGAGAAATCTCATGTTGCCATTAGGGAGAGCTGAGTTTAGCCTAAAAATGTTTTCTTTCTAAAACTTTGTAAACTAAGGAAGTTTTTTTGGGTTTGGGGTGGCTGTAGAGTCAGGCACGGATTTCTATCGCGCTTCTTTGACATTAGTTGTGTCTCACACTCACACCACTACATGTTTATTAGCGCGGGCTCGAGCGTTTCAATGAGTGCGCGCCAAGAGCGAAGCGACAACAAGAGAAAACGAGATTTGCCAAAAGTTGTCTGTCGAAAGCGAAATCACGCCAATATCATTAGATGAAAAGGTGAAAAACCCCTAGAACGTGATCCAAACCATGCAAGAGAACATCATGGCAAGAGCTATCAGTTCTAAAACGAAAAAGTGGATTCTCACTACAGCAGTAATAGGCTACGCTGCCCTCCTGTTCTTCCTGTTCTTCTTTGTAGACATAGGCAGAGTATTCGCAGTTCTCGACAGCATTAATCTAGGCATTTACGCCATAGCAGCCTTGTGCTTGATCGTGTCCATCTTTTTTCACTCGCTAGTTTGGCACCAGTTGCTCAGAGCCGTGTCAATCAATCTGGGCTTTCGCAGAACATACGTCTTGTACTGGGTAGGAGTGTTCGTTGACAACCTGATACCCGGGGGATGGTCTGGTGACCTGTTCAAGGCTTACCTGCTTTCAAGAGACTCGGACTTGGACGGAGGTAAAGCAGTAGCTTCAGTTGTGGCGAAAAATGTTTACGAAGCAGTCTTCAATATAAGCGGTCTGCTAATCGGTCTTGCTGTGCTCTTTACAGCTTACAGTCTCGCAGATAATAGCGTCCTCCTTTCACTTGGAGGAATAATGGTTGTTCTGACCCTGCCGCTTGCGGTTCTGCTTGTGATAAGTTTTAAGCCAAAGGCTGCCAAGAGGTTTTCCAGATCCATGTTGAGTTTTCTAAATCTAGCCAAATTCAATGCTGCGGTGGATAAGACAATAGATGATTACCATGGGGGGATGAAGTCATTGCTTCAAAACCCGAAAATGTTCCTCAAACCTATGGTTCTGTCTCTTTTTGCTTGGGGTTTTGAGGTTTTGACTTTGCTTCTTGTAATATCTTCCTTGGGGAGGTCAATCTCTCCCGACAAAGTCATAATCGTGCGTTCAATCGCGGGCAACTTGGAGGCTCAAGGGTATGCCTTTGCAGGATACGCTCAAATAGTCACCACGGCGCTCTACACGACGTTGGGCATTGACTTAGCTCTTAGCGCTTCAGTTGCTCTCTTGGGCGGGTTAGTTTTCTTTTGGCTGAAAACAGTGATCTCGTACGGAGCCTTTCATTGTACAGTGTTTTCTCCATGTGCTAATTTTGTCTGCCGGACCATCGGCGTCGGTCCCTATTCGGAAAGCAAGAGTTGCGAGGAAAAGAAAAAACCAAATAGATGACAATACCGCCTGAAAGCGTGGGCCCTCCTATTTTGCTTGATGCAAATCTTCTTAGAAATGACGGGCTTCTGGCAAGTCCCATCAAACAGCAACCACGGACCGTGAATCCGAGTGCAAGTGTTAGTGCTCAAGTTGTACACAAAACCAAACAGTCTCCAAAACCTGCCAAAAAATCAGGCAAAACCTGTACCCAAACCATCAAGACTCTAATGACGGAGAAATAGAGGTTCATTCTGACAAGAAAACAGAAAACTGCAAGTGATGGACTGGTTTCCATCACTCCTTCTTTTTCTTCTTCGTTGGCTTCTTCTTTGCCACTGCGCTCTTTTTCGCCTTCACAGTCAATTTCAACGTGAGGTCTATGTTGTATTGGTCGTCAACCCTGCTCACAGAGAAATTCGAATCCTTGACTTCAACATCCATGTCCTTGAAAGCTGCAACCAAAGAATTTTTATACTCACCAACTGTTTCACTTATCTTCGCAATTTTCTCGGTTATGTTAACGGATTTCTCAGACAATACTTTTCACCTCCCTATGTATCTTAGGGAGTCTGCTTGCTCAATAATGTAATTCTTTCAGTTCTTAAGATTATGTTGTTGTACGTCGACTACATCAACAATCAAACACGCTTTAGCGTACAACACTGATAGCTAGCTCTGCGAATGAAGGTCGAACAAATAAGAGAACCCCTAAAACTAGGGGAACATCGCAAGTATGGAAACAATGTACAGTGCTTAAGTAGCGGCTTTGCCATGGCAATTGTTGACAGAATTGCCTCTCACTTTCTCCATTTTTTAGGTTGGTCGGCCAACTTGTGTCTGCCTACTTGCTAGCTGGCTTCCGCGTTTTTCGGGTCCACAATCCGACGGACACTATCACAGATATGGCGATTACCATGGCTATCAAGACCTCAGGTCTCAGAATGAACTGTACCACGTCAACTGCAAAGTTGCTGACCAAATCTGTCAGAGACTGGGGAGGAAGGTTTTCCTGAGCAATCGGCAGAAATTCGTATTGGATATTGGAAGGCAATGAAATGGAGAATTTCTCGTTACCTTGATTGTCTGGACTGAAGTCTGGCGAGTAAGCCATCCATCTAAAGACTCTAGCTACGCCGTAGACGTCGAGAGTGGAAAGGGCTCTAACTGGTTTGCCGAGAGTGTAGGAAAAATACATCACATCCTCAGTGTTGTTTGCGTGACCCAGCGCAAGCGCATGTCCCATTTCGTGAAGGGCAACATTCTGCATGTCAACCTCGTTCAGGACAGTGCCACGGCAATCATGCGCTGCAAGTTGGACGGCGCTGTTCCTTACCGTCTTCGAAGTTGAATGGGTTGTTCGGGTTTGCCCCGCATCGCACGTTTCGTTCCCAAACTGTTCTATCCAAGAGATTTTGACGTCGTAGCTTTGGTTCAGTTCGTCATATACTCTGGGGGTAATTTTCAATTCGGAAAGATATGAGAAATTGGAGTAATTTTGGGCGAAGAAAGAAATGGCTTTGTTCCACTGGGAAATTGCGCGAAGCGTTGAATTAACGTATGTTGGGTTCCACCAGGTTGCGTTAGGCTGGGGAACAACGAGCACGCTGATGGCTGAATGGTCCCAGGTGGGTCCCAACAGGGCTAAAACGTACAACGATTGGCTTTCCGCCTGAACCAAAGCTGAGGAGCTCAGAAGCAGAATCAACATAAAATGCAGTGGGCATTTGTGCATCAGTCTCTTCCCCTAGGATAGTTTTCGATGTGCTGTGCGCCTCTTAAACATGTGTGGGAGAGTTTTCACAGCAACATAGTACCAAGGCTTTCCTTTTAGAGTATCTTGCCTTTAAGGTCAGTTAGTCCGAGGGCACATTAGTAGTTATCCTTTTAGGTTTGAACGCGCGCTCGAAGCTTAAGCACTGAGTCAAAAAGAAAAGTGCTTTCTTCTATTACTTGAGTTTGATGCCACAATTCTCACAGAACTTCATACCGGGCACTGTTGCGCCGCACTCTGGACACTTAACTCTTGACTGCGGGTACAAGAAACGCCCGCAGTGTCCACAAAACTTGAAATCCTCAGGGTTCTTGCCCCCACAATTCAAGCAAACAATCACTGTCTTGACGGTTCTACTACACGAAGCCATCGCCTGAAACAAATGGGAAACATAAACAAGCCCCAAACCAAAACTCAAACCAGCCGAAACAGCATCTCCAACA
>CAZWBY010000031.1:0-13829 GCA_964632825.1 uncultured Candidatus Bathyarchaeia archaeon | reverse complement strand
ATTACAAAGCCAGCCGTTTCTCCACCTATTTGCGCAACGAATGCGAGACCGTTGCAGTCAGTCAACAAACTGGCGATTTGTGATCGAGTAAACGCTTCTTCTCGAAAAGACGCTGTTTCAATCTCGCAGAGTTTGTCAAGAAGTGCCAAAGCAGCCGGTTCAATCTTGATGTCCATTTTGCCACGGTCTAACATTATCGATGAGCGCTGATTTCAGATCCTGCTCCAGCGGTTTGGCTCTTTCGTTTCCATCGCAATTGTATGAAAACCCGTTGAATTAGCCCTTGTTTTTCAAGAGACCTTAAGCTGCGATTGATTGAAGAATACTCTTTTGTTCTACACTCTATCAATCTGCCATGAATCATCTCAGCTATCTCTCTCGTGGTCATTTCTGGCTTAACATCAAGAATCTCGAGTATCTTCTTCTGTTTTTTTGAGAGATGAGGCACCTTGGGCTCAAAAGAAGATTGTGGGAGAATTATTTATAATGTTCGCACGGTGTTGGGCTTTGCAAAGTGCAAAGCTATAATGGTCTGGAATTGTGCACATCTGCAAGGTTCAGTCAAAGTTTGGTTTCGGTTTCCCAAGTTTCTTCTTTAGGCAAGCCTGAACGAAACCATAGTATTCTGGCGAAGGTCTTCCCGGTCTACTCTTGAACTCACCATGAAATTGCGAAGCAAAGAAGAAATAGTGATCAGGTAACTCGAGTGTCTCCATCCTCCTTCCGTCAGCGCTCTTGCCGGTGAAGCGTAATCCATTCTTTTTCAGAATGTCCATATACTCAAGGTTCACCTCGAACCTGTGCCTATGTCGCTCATAAATTTCTCTCTGTTTATATAGACGATGGACAGTACTGTCGGCTTCGAGAATTATCTTGTGAGCACCCAGACGCATTGTTGCGCCTTTGTACTCAACTCCCCGTTGCTCAGGCATGAGATCTATTAAAGGATGCTGAGTGGTCGGAGAAATCTCCGTGCTGTTTGCGTCCTTGAGACCGCAGACCGCACGAGCGAATTCTATGATTGCCAGCTGAAATCCATAGCAAATGCCTAGGAATGGAATGTCGTTTTCTCGTGCGAATTTTATGGCCAAGATCTTCCCCTCAGTGCCTCTGGGACCGAAACCGTAGGGCACAAAAATGCCATCGAACGACTTAAGATCAATGATGCATTCTGGGTTTTGTTCCAACTTTTCCGCTTCCAAGTATGTTATACAAACTCGCGTGCGGTTCGCGGCCCCTGCATGTCGCAGAGCCTCACTCATGCTTACGTAGCTGTCTGATAAACCAGCATATTTTCCGACGAGGGCAACTCGTACTTCGTTTTCAGGCTTCAGAAGGGCGTTTACAACCTGTTGCCATTCTTCATAGTCTTGATTCGGGCATTCAAAGCATAACCTCTTGCATAAGAAGCTACCCATGCCTTGCTTGTCTAGCATTAGCGGAACTTGGTAGATTGTTTCTGCGTTGTATGAGCAGAAAACGGCGTCCTCAGGAATTGTGCCGAACAGCGCGATCTTCCGTAAAATCTCGGCATCAATCATAGTTGGACTGCGCGCAACTATTATGTCAGGTTGGATGCCTATGCGGCGCAATTCATTCACGCTGTGCTGTAAAGGCTTGGTTTTCATCTCCTGTGTGACATCTAGGACAGGAACCAAGGCAACGTGAACATAGAGTGTGTTCTCGTACCCCTCTTCTAAGCGCATCTGTCGAATTGCCTCAAGAAACGGCTGGCCTTCGATGTCGCCGACCGTTCCCCCAACTTCGGTTAGGACAATATCTACGTTAGAACTCTTGGCGATATTTTTGATCCGGTGCTTAATCTCGTTGGTTACATGCGGTATTATTTGAACGCAACGTCCTAAGAAATCCCCACGTCTTTCCTTCTCTATCACAGACTTGTAGATGAGCCCTGTTGTGACGTTGTTTTCCTGTTTAAGGCTAAGGTCGAGGAATCGCTCATACCATCCGAGGTCTAGGTCTGTCTCGCCGCCGTCATCGGTTACAAAAACTTCGCCGTGCATGTAAGGATTCATTGTGCCCGCATCGACGTTGACATAAGGGTCGATCTTTATTACATTGACTTTGAGACCCCTTGCTTGCAGCATCTTGCCGATCGAGGAGGTCAGAATTCCCTTGCCCACTGAGCTTAAGACACCGCCTGTTATGAAAATGTACTTGACCATTGGCCACAGTCCTCGCAATGAGCTAACTGTCTCAACGAGATTTAATATAACTCTTTTTGTGCCTATGAAGAAGAAAAACTCGGCCGAACTCGACGAGTTTTTGACGATGAAAAGCCTTCTCCAGTAGGTCGCAATAAAATATTTAACTATCGGACACCATAGACTATGACTGGAGATTTTGGTATGCCCAGAGCCTTCGTGCTGATAAATGTTGAATCCGGTTCAGAAGATGAAGTTCTCAGAGAAATGAAGAAAATTGAAGGCGTGGAAGAGGTTTACTTTTCATACGGTGTGTACGACTTGCTTACAAAGATTAAGGCTGACACTATGGAGAATCTCAAGGACATGGTGACTCGAAAGATTAGAGCGCTGAACAAGGTGCGTTCGACGCTCACTCTGATCATGATGGAAGAATAGAAGGCAAATCTCCAAAAATCTGGCGTACTATCTTTCTAGATCTTACAACGATCTCCCAAATCGGAAGTAATCTTGCTGAATAGAAACGAGTTTTCTGAAACTTCCCAATCTAGCAGCCTGGATTTATTTCATGAGAACTAGCTGTTTCAATTGTGTCAAACACAAACATTATAGCTACACTCAACTGAAGAATAGCTGAAAATGTGAAACACGATGCAACGGTCCTACTCAAGATTGTTGGGAGTAATTGGCAAGCCCAACACGGGCAAATCAACTTTCTTTAGTGCCGCCACTCTTGCTCTAGCTGAGATCGCAAACTACCCATTCACAACAATAAAACCAAATAGAGGCGTTGGATACGTTCGAACACCATGCGTTCATACAGACTTCAATGTCAAAGACAACCCCAAGAACTCAATGTGTGTTGACGGCGTCAGACTAGTCCCTGTTGAACTAATCGACGTCGCGGGACTTGTTCCAGGAGCATGGGAAGGAAGAGGTCTAGGCAACCAATTCTTAGACGAGATTCGCAGAGCAGACGCATTGATTCATGTTGTTGATGCCTCAGGAGGAACAGACTGCGAAGGCCGCTTGTGCAAACCTGGTGAACACGACCCTTTGGAGGATGTTCGATTTCTGGAGAAGGAAATCACAATGTGGATGGCATCAATCCTGAAGAAAGACTGGACCAAGCTTGCAAGAACTGCTGAAGCCGAGTCACGTGACCTCTACGCCACGCTGGAGGAAAGGCTAAGCGGTCTTGGAATAAAACGCAGTCACATTTTGGAGGCGACGAAAAAAACTGGGCTAGTTGCTGAGAAAGCCACATCCTGGAGTGAAGGCGACTTCCTGAAGTTTGTCGATGTTCTGAGGCGGGTTTCTAAGCCCATGCTTATCGTTGCAAACAAGATAGATCTTCCATCATCTGAAGCCAATCTTGAGCGTCTAAGAAAACTTGATTACATGGTTGTTCCATGCTGCGCTGAGGCTGAACTAGCACTTCGACGGGCTGCTGAACACAAGCTTGTTGACTACAAACCTGGTGATTCCAGTTTCACGATTTCCCAGACTGAGCAGCTTTCTCAGAGCCAGACTAACGCCTTGGGGACAATAAAAGAAAAAATCCTTATCCAACATGGTTCCACGGGTGTTCAGGAAGCACTTAACTTGGCATACTTCAAGTTACTGAATATGATTGCTGTCTACCCCATTGAGGATGTAGAGCATCTGTCAGATCATAATGGACGCGTTCTGCCTGACGTTTATCTTGTTCCCAATGGCACTACTGCCAGACAGTTTGCCTATGTTATTCACACGGAATTAGGTGAGAGCTTCATATACGCCATCAACGCTCGCGACAAGAAGAGAATAGGTGAAGACACTATTCTGAAAAACAGGGACGTAATCTCTGTGGTGAGCGCAAGAAAACGTACCTAATGGGCGCTATGCACCGTATCTTCTTTTTCTCCTTTGGAAAGTTCTGATTGCCCTTAAGAGGTCAATGAATCGAAATTCTGGCCAGAAGACGTCAAGAAAACACAGTTCACTGTAGGCTGCTTGCCACAGGAGGAAGCCACTCAGTCTCTCCTCTCCTGAGGTTCTGATAATCAGATCTGGCTCCTGTTTTGGCATGTGCGATGTGTAGAGGTATTTCTCAAATGTTGATTCGTCAATGTCTTCGATTCTTAGTTCATTACTTCTCACTTTATCTGCGATTGCCTTAGCGGCATCCAATATTTCGGCTCTTCCACCGTAGGCAAAGGCGAAGTTTAAGAACCGTCTATCATAGTGTTCTGTTGCTTTTTCAACATCTGCAAATAGCTGTTGCAGGCTTTCCGGAAGAAGGCTTACACTGCCTATAACCTTTACATGAATCTTGTTCCTGTGGATTCTTTCGTCTACTAGTAGTTCTCGGAACTTTTCATCAGCAATTCGCATTATTTCTTCGATTTCCTGTGAGGAGCGCCGGAAGTTTTCGATTGAGAAGGCATAGAGCGTTAGAAACTTCACGTCGAGTTTCTCGCACCAATCAAGAAGCTGCTCTACAGTCTCGGCTCCTTTCTTGTGCCCGAACCAAGGATTCAGTTCGTTCTCAGCTGCCCAACGTCTGTTCCCATCCAGAATCATGGCGATGTGTTCGATTTTCTGCCCGTTTCTTACCTGCTGCCACAGCCATTTTTCGTAGATCTTGTAAGCGCCGACTACGGATAGAAATTTCTTAAGCAACTAGTGGACCCCGAGGGTTGAGCTATTGTTCTTTGTGTTATGATGTTAAGCTTTCCCTGATTTAATTAAACATTACGTACTCTCTTAGGTGCAATGATAGTTTGATATCTCGATTGGCAAAGACGAAATCAATGTGCGATCGCCGGGTGACTATGCGGGTTCGAATTCTTCAACCGCGCCTCTCGATTTTGAAAAGAAATCTCCAACTGATCTTTGCACTATGACGACGATTAGCACTGAGGCTACTCCAATCAGAATTCCAACGATTATGTTGAATACCAACGTGTCATACCCTGCGTCCGGGTCCATTAGGATTTTCGCCGTCGCCTCAAGTATCCACCGCGTCCACGCTACAGATACTACAAAGGCCGAGTTTCGAAGGATTCTTGCGTCTTTTTCGAAGTACCAACGTATGCTCCTCCCTACAAGGACTATGACTATGCCGACGGGCAAAAGGTCCATCATCCCTGTGATGAACGTGCCCATTACCGATGGAAGATCGCCTAGCCATCCAGCAAGGTCTGGTGGAAGCGGGTCTGTGTAGTTGGCTGCGCTGTTTACCCCGAGGTAAATGCTAACGGCAACGCAGAGGATCCCAAAGATCGCTGCGTAATTGGATATCTGCACGGGAATAGGTGGGGGAGAGTATTCTCTAGCCCATTTGTAAACATCCTTCAAGGCTCTGTCGACGCCAAAGCCCTTGAACAGAAATATGCTACCGAGTACTATTGCGGCGGCAATCAGCAAGCTGCTGCTCGGCACATTGAATATTGTCAAGATTCCCCAAATGAGTATTAGTATTCCCGGGATGCCCAGCACCACTCTTGAGTATCTAGGATTTTCCCAAAGCAGTTTGAAATACTTCCCGAAAAGGGCTGCTGTTTCCTCGATCGACTCGCTGTGCTTTATCACTATGCGCCTTATCGACGAGACTGGGACTCTTGATTGAACGAGCGGCAGAACGGCCTCGTCAGAGTAACCGTCTGAAACCAAGATTACCTCCGTTGCGTTTGACTCGTGCATTACGGCATCAAGTTCAGCGGCAAGTTTTCTGTCTGCAGTGACTCCTCCTCGCTCTGAACCGCTTATCGTCGCAACTTCAAACATCTCTTCCGGTTTTCGTTCCTTCAAAAGGCGGTCGTTGAGACGAATTGCCTCGAACATCGCGTTAGCGTCGGGCTCTTCTGGGTCATGCAGCGCTAGCGTGACTGCGGCTTCTAGGTTTGCAGTTCTGCCCAGCAATGGAGTTTTGATTCCAGCCTTAGCCTCCAGATCGCCGTCTCTGTCAACGCACAAGACTAGGATGCGTTTCTGATCAGCGCGGTCTAAAGCTGTCTTCTTTTCCATCTAATTCGCATTTCCTATTTGTTCGCCTTAGTTATTAACCTTGATTTTGTGCCTGAGAGTCATCTTCACTGAGGAGCTGGAATTCGTCCCAGCTCAGTTTCTCTCCCTTTTGAAGCTTATCACGTGCTTCTGAAACAATTTTCTCTTTGAGTTCCTGCTGTTTGCCTTTTTGCTTGGTCTCTTCTTCTCTCTTAAGAAGGTTCTGCAACGTTTTTCTTTGCTCGAACAACCCTCTGTACTCTTGGCTAGCAGGTTTGGTTTTTTCCCTTGTCTGAATATATACAGAGTGCACGTTGTCAGCTTCTGCCCTAATCCTCTTGGACTCTGCGATTTTTGCCAACATTTTTGAGTGAAGTTCTTGGCTCCTCAGCACGATGCCCTGAAGCTCTTTGTGGAATACGTCACACTGTTGGCTTAGTGTGTCTATGTTGTTTCTTAGTTTGATTATTCTCTTTCTCTGTTTTTCGATTTTCTTGTAAGCGCTCAGTTGCGTCTCGAGTTGTCTGACGTTTTCTATCAGTTTCTTCTCCTTCTCGAGATCGAGTGAGGTTGTCTGGATTTTCCACTCTATTGCATCGAGCTCTTCTTGAAGGTCACTATTGCTTCGTTTTGGAGTTTTCTTTTTTAGTTCTTCGATCTTTTCGGTTATCCCCTTTGTCTCTTCTAGAATAACATACGCCTTTGAACGGGTCTCGTCCCGAAGCATCTTCAAGTCCTGAACTTTTTCGTTCAGGCTGTCGCGCTCTCTTCTGAGGTCGCTTGTTTCCTGGCGGAGTCTCCTGAATTCTTCGTTGAGTTTGTCCCTTTTTTCTACTAGCTTTCTTTCTTCAATCTTTGAAGTGCCAATTTGTTGTTCGAGGGATGATAGTTGCTGGTTTATGGCTGCAATTTGGGTGATCTTTTCTTCTGTTGTCAATGTTGTCAACATCGCGGAGTTGAAATAATAGAATTGTGAATTTCCAATTAATATTGGTTTCACGTTTGTTTACTTTTTACGAGTCAAATAGTGCAAAGAGTATTCAAACTTCGATACTGAATTGTTTACCCTGCGGCTTTTGGTCGTTTTACTCTTGGATGAAAAGCGTTTTATAGTGTGTCATATCATGCTATTGCCGGAAATGATGCGCCTTGAAGTATGACTACAATGAACTCTTGAAACGCGGATGTTCGCAGATTCCCCAGGTTTCGCTAAAGCGCGAACGCCTAGAAATGCCAAGAATCATGCTGCAGACGATAGGGTTACGCACAATAGTCGGCAATTTCAGGGAAATCTCAGAGGTCCTAAATCGGGATCCACAACACATACTAAAATTTCTAACACGCGAAATGGCGACTGCGGCTACTTATCACGAATCTAGGGCAATATTTCAGGGAAAATTCGGACGCGACAGCTTCGAGAGACTACTGCAAAGGTACATGGAAAGCTATGTTACATGTCCAATCTGCAAACGCCCCGACACAGGGGTCGTTAAGGAGAAGCGTCTAGCCTTCCTGGTTTGCAACGCGTGCGGTGCCAAGTCCTCTATCAAGCAATTGTGAGAGCGTTGAGTTTTGGACGTTTACGTTAACCTGAAGAGAGTCGGGAATAACGTTGTCCTGGCAATTTGCGATTGTGATTTGCTTGGTAAGACACTGCGCGAAGGCAAAATCGTTTTCCAGGTGAGGGGAGAGTTTTACAACGGTGGAAAAACAACTGTAGACGAGGCAGTGGCGATGATTAGGAACTCAACAATCGTTAACATGGTTGGCAAATACTGTATAGAGAAAGCCATAAAGAAAGGGTATGTACATCCGGAAGCCGTGCTTCATATTGAGGGCGTTCCTCATGCGCAGATATTGAAGTTTTGAAATTCTAGCAAACTGACGTTTTCTTAGATTTCGAATTTATCTATGATTCGGGTTTCCCGTTCTCCTGTTATCTCCGCAAGAACATGAAAATATTGTTGGAGACCGGAATTTTCAATTCTTGGTTTGAGCAGTTCATCTATTTGGAAAATTCCCGCTGAATTGGACATCTTGATACGTATCGTAATTGGCTTTTTACCATCCTCGGAGATCTCGACTTTTTCAATTGAGAGCGCTGAAACTGCGTGAATGTCAATTTTGCCTGACTTGAAGGGTATTCTTGCTCTTCCTGCTTCCATGTCGAGCGCGTCAGCTATTCCGACGATTCCGGCTTCAAGAGTCAATGGATTATTCGGGCGTTCATGACAAACAACGGCGTGCAGGATCTCTGAACTCATGATGGCACACTCTTCTTCTGAATAGAGGCTTTCTAGGGTTTTTTCCACAAATTCGCGAGCGAGAAGGACGCCATATTTCTCGTGGTCGTGCCTGGTAACAATCATTCCTAAATCGTGAAGAATTGCCCCCATGACGACAACGACTTCGGCATCTTCATTTTTCATACCATAATTCTTCACTACACTTGGTGTAACCTGTTTGCTGACAAGAATACGTAACAACCGCAACGCTAGATTTGCTACAATTTTGACATGTGTCGGACCATGGTCTGTATATCCCAACCGTTCAATTGCCATAACATTGGCGCATCTCCAGTAAGTCTGGAGTTTGGTGTTTGTTTTGACTTTTTTCATTACATGCGCCAGCTTGCGGTTATTGTTAAGCGGGATGTTGAAAACATATGACATGGAACCAGCCTCTGCCGAAATAGTCTACTTCGGAAGGAATTTAAGTCTATGCAAACGGGATTCTGTTTCGGCTATGAACAGGCTTTTAAGGAGGGTAACTATTCGTTCTAGCCAACTGCTACGAGGTCTATGTTTGGGAAAAAAGAAAGTGCTAAGCGAAGGCGCACTAAATGAGATGGTTTATCCCTCTCAAGGCGAGGTTTTGGGTATCGTTACGAAATTGCTTGGTTTCGATCGCATAATGGTCAAATGCCAAGATGGAAAGGAACGTTTGTGCCGTATCCGCGGCAAGATGAAACGTCGAGTTTGGATAAGAGAAGGAGACATCGTGGTTGTGTCCCCTTGGGAATTCCAAACCGATAAACGTGGCGATGTCACTTGGCGTTACACTCACGCTCAGGCGGATAACCTGCGAAGAAAAGGCTACTTGACCATATAGTTGGTTACCAGTTCTACGCTAAATTGTTTCGACTAAACGAGATAGCAGTATTTCTTAGTCTCTTCCTAGTACGTTTTCTGCATTGCCGAATGAAACCTTTAGAAACTAAACTGCCAAGGCGCGGTCGACATAATCGCCAGATATGGTTGCAGCCTGCTGATAGACCGAAGCAATTCGACTTCGCGATTTAAATACTTCGCGTCGCTTTTAAATCGGCTGAAACTCGATGTCCAGAAAAGTAAGAGAGAAGATAGCTCACAGAGAAAGGTCGGTTGAGAAAAGAGATAAGATGCTGGAACACGACTTCTCTGCTGAGCGAGCTACATTTGAGGAAGTTTTTGACCAGGCAACTCTGATGGTTATCTTAAGCTTCCTAAACAGCGGCATAATCGATGAAGTACACGGTGTGGTGAGTGCTGGAAAAGAAGCCCGGGTCTACTGGGGAAAGGACAAGGAGGGCAAAGACCTGGCAGTGAAAATCTATCTCACTTCCTCTGCAGAGTTTCGCAAGGGTATGATGAAGTACATAGAAGGTGACTACAGGTTCAGGAGTGTAAAGAGAGACACTCGGGCACTCATTTCCACGTGGGCACAGAAAGAGTTTAGAAACTTGGAGGAGGCAATGAGAGCGAACGTTCGAGTTCCCAAACCAATCGGGGTCAGAAAGAACGTTCTGGTGATGGAGTTTATCGGAGAAAACGGTACGAGCGCTCCGAGCCTAAAGGAGCAGTCTCCAGAAGACCCAGAGAAGGTCTATCGAACTTTGCTAACTTACGTGCAGAGGCTCTATCGCAAAGCTGATCTTATCCATGGTGATCTCAGCGAGTACAACGTTATGATGTGGAATGGAAAACCGATAGTGTTCGATATGTCTCAATCGGTTCCCAGTTCGCATCCCTTGGCTAAGTCCCTGCTTCAAAGGGATTTGACTAATCTAAACAAGTTTTTTAGTCGGGCAGGCGTCAAAGTTCTTCCCGAGGAAGAGGCATACAAGCTGGTTGTTGGTTAAATGTCAAGACTGAGCGGTTTCGTTCGGATTCCCAAGGAAAGAGTTGGCGTCTTAGTAGGTCCTGACGGGAAAGTGAAAACGTTCATTGAAGAAAAGCTGAATGTCGAGCTTCAGATTGACAGCGAGCAAGGCGATGTAACAATACTGCTCGCGTCGAACGTAAGTGATCCCTCGCTAATTTTTAGGGCGAAAGACGTTGTCACGGCGATTGGCAGGGGATTTGCGCCTGAGCATGCTTTCCGTCTAGTTCGCGATGAGGAGGCAGTTTTTGATTTTATTGATTTGCGGGCGATCTTTGGTCGTTCAGAATCAGATATTAAACGTGTGAAGGGCAGGATTATTGGCATGGATGGAAAGACCAGGCGAATAATTGAGGAGTTGACAAGCGCAGATGTAGTTGTTTACGGTCACACGGTCGGTATAATTGGCACGTTTGACCAAGCTAATGCAGCGAGAGGTGCGATTCAAATGCTCATCGACGGAAGTCAACATCACACTGTCTACAGATTCCTCGCAAACAAGAGGCGTGAGTTAAAGAAACAGATGCTGGAGTTGTGGCAGCGTCCGGAAGACGAAAAATAGAACTCTTAGATGACTAACCTACGCAGAAACCAAATTGCTCTATTGCATTCGGGTAGATTTTTGCTGCTTTGAGGAGATCCTCGGAACAAACTGGGTCTGATTCGAAATAATCGCCAGTGCACGCGTAAGCTCTTCCGCGGCATCCGCCGCAACTTTCGCGGTACGCGCATTTCCCGCATTTTCCTTTCAACAGACTTCGTCTTCTCAATTTGTTCAGGATTTCTGAGTGGTGCCAAATGCTCGTCAGATTTTGCTCTCTGATGTTTCCCACTTTCACTGGTAGGAAAGTGCAAGGATAGACATCTCCGTTTGGTCTCAAGCTGAAATACGAAATTCCTGCGTGACATCCGACTGTCGAGTGTACCCAGAACTGTTTCAGAAGTCTATCTCTTGGCTTGGTGCCGCGCAATTCGTGCAGTCGGGTGACGACTTCAGGATAGAGCGGCTGTCCTCCTGACATGGTAAACAACATTTCGTCTCTTTCTTGGCTGCGTCTGAGGTGGTTTATCAAGTCGGATCGCTGGGTTTGGGTCATAGCCTGATCGATAATGTCTTTTCCTCGTCCCACCGGAATGAGATCATAGACCGCGACCTGGTTGACTCCCAAGTTTTTCAGAAATTCTATACGCTTCGGCATTTCATCGACAGTATCTTTAAGCGCCATTGTTGTAACAACGACTTCTAAATCAACAGTGAGACAAGCTCTAATCGCTTTGACCGCCTTTTCAAAGGCACCTTTCATGTTTCTCAGCTTATCATGGTTTTCAGGTAGGATTGAATCAATCGGCAGTCCCACCGCTTTTATGCCTGCCTCTTTGAGCTCTAGAGCTACTTTGTTATTGAGTAGTAAACCGTTTGTTAGTATTGCAGGTAGGATTCCCGCTTCAACGCAGTACTCTGCGAGGTTTAGGACAAAGTCCTTTCTCAGGAGCGGCTCTCCCCCGCTGAGCACAAGGGCTTGAGTTCCGAGATCTTTCATTTCTTCTATTGCTGTACTTGCCTCTCTAAAACTGAGCTCGTCGTTCATTGCTTCTCGAGCTGATACGTGACAATGTAAACATCGAAGATTGCATGCTTTTGTTACAGCATATGAGACTATTACTGGAGTGTTGAATCTACCTTTCAAGCCTTTGTCAAGTAGCTTCTGACGAAGCAGCAACTCGGTGAGCTTAAGGGTGAGCCCCATTTGATCGCTTCCTGCGAATGTGTCCAAGAGACTTGTCTTAGGCTAGCGCGTTTGCCTCAGTATGGGCTTTAGGGTTTAGAGCGAATTGCCCACATCTGGATTGCTCTCCGAAGGACTAGTGTCGCGGAGAAGATTATGGTTACCAAGATTAAGGCTACCAGCAGGTTTGGCCCTATGTCGATTTCTGCCATTACGTTTTCGGACTCGGGAGATAAATTGCTGATTCTAATCTCATCAATCGTGGCCTCGGAATCATGCCCGAAATATACTTCCGTTCCGTTGATAATTGATCCAGCTGGGTTCTGGACTCCGTGGATTGTCTTGACCGTCTTTTCTATTCCATTTACATATAGGTGCATTCCAGTTGTTAGACTGCGAGTGAAAGCCACATGGATCCACTCGTTTAAGGTCACCACGGGCTCAGCCGTTACTATTTCGTTGAATCCGCCGGTATCAGTAAATACGAACCCGCTCAGTATGCCTCTGGGCGCCAGGTAGCCTTTTTCGACCAAACCCGACTTGAACGCAAGACCGTAGACTCTTGTTGTGTTCTCTGATGACGCATCCGTGCGGCTGCATTTCACAACGATGTTGTTGTATGCTGCATCCTTGAACCCTTCGACATTAATCCACGCTTCCACACGAAGCTCCTTCTGAATGTCCAGGTTCGTGGAAATTGGCACGTATATGGGCTCCGGCGAAGGAGGAAAACCTACTATGAACCGAATGGGCACGTACACCCCGTTGCTACCATCGAATTTTAAAGCCTTGTCAAATTTGCCTTCCACAAGTTTCGGACTGGATGGTGCTTTGATTAATGTTCCATGGTTAATGCCTGTGGCATCTGGAGTTGTTTCTTGGTATTCAACTGGAACAATCTCATCCATATGCCACAAGCCAACCGTATTGGATCCGCCCAGTATCTGCGCATTCGACGCCGATATGATCACGCTCGTTAACAGGAGCACTGACAAAATGGAAACTATTGTTTTACTCTTTGGTGCTTCCATGGATCCTTCACAAAGATAGAGTGGAAAGACGGGCTCTTTACTCTCACTGGAGAACAATCTGTTCTCCCCTGAGAACAGCTATTTACCTGACTCTGCAGCAGGTTTGGCAAAAGATAGCAGGGAGTGTTTTAAGTGAAAGTGGAAGAAATCTAGCGCCCCCATTCTTCCGTCGCTGTGCGGATGAGTGTATCCCAATACTCCTCAGGACTACAGTTAGGGCCGTTCCTACATATGTCCGCAGTTCCTGGTGCGAACTATTGCCCAAGTTTTATTTAGGGTAGCCTACCAATTGGATCAAAGCAAATCGAGTGGTGAAAAGATGATAATAACATCTGAAGAAGCAGAAGACGAAGCCTTGTTGAATGTGGCCAGACTCATGGTCGCTGCTGCAAGAACGGCTCCAAAGGCTCGAGGGGAAGACAAGATCAAAGCAGCCATCGTCACAGGCAACGAAAAAATCGAATTGGCGAACACAATGGAGCAAATGGGAAAGAAGAGAGACTCCGACAACGTGAGAAACTCCGGAGCTGTGGTTTTAATAGGCGTTGATTTTGGAGACCCAACTGATGATTGGGCAAATTTTAAGGCGAAGTTAATAGATCTGGGCATAGCTATAGGCTCAGCTGTGAAGATTGCCAGTGAGCTAAACGTGGACAACAGGGTCATGCATAGCGTCGGCCTAGCCGCTATGAAGATGGAATTGCTGAAGGCAGATGAACTCCAGGGAATCCCCATATCCATCAAAGGGAAGAACATATTCTTCGACCGAAAAACTC
>CAZWBY010000030.1:0-13851 GCA_964632825.1 uncultured Candidatus Bathyarchaeia archaeon | reverse complement strand
TCAGCATCTGTACTTGGTCGACCAGTCTTGCTAGAGAAGCCCTGAAAGCTCTGAAGGCTGGCAAGCACGTGTTGGTCGAGAAACCAATGGCTACAAACGCCAGACAAGCCCAAAAGCTATTGCTAACCGCGGAGGAAAACGGCTTGCACTTCACGGTTGGTTTTCTGATGCGATTCATACCGGGGATTCAAGATATCCGTGAAGCAGTCAAAACGAGGAAAATTGGAGATTTGGTGTGCGCGACAGCCAAGAGAGTCTCCCAGTGGCCAGAGAGAATAGGGGATGTCGGAGTGGTCAAAGACACCGCTATTCACGATATAGACGTTGTCCGCTTCATATTTGGGGAAGACCCCGTTAACGTTTACGCAAAAACTGGATGCATGAGGCACAGAAAGTTTGAAGACTATGCCCAAATAATGCTCACGTTCAAAGGTGGAAAGAGCGCGTTCATAGAGTCAAATTGGCTGACGCCGTACAAGACCCGAACTCTCACAGTCACCGGAAGCGACGCAATAATGAGGCTGGATTACATAACGCAGGAACTCTGGATTGAAGCCGCAAAAGAAAACTTGCAACCAAAATATCCATGGCAGGAACCGCTCAAGGTCGAGCTTCAACATTTTGCAGATTGCATAACCAAGAGAGAAAAGCCAAAGGTCACGGGAACTGACGGCATCAAAGCGCTGCGAATAGCGGAAGCGGCCCTTCTTTCATCTTTGAAAAACAAGGCGATAAAACTAGAATAGCATTGGATAATACTGAAGCTGTTTCTAGCGTTTGAGAGCGAAGGGCTTTCCTTCATAGACAACCTTCGCAGGCATTTTCCCTGCCCACTTCTTCAGGAAAGGCAGGTCTTCAGCCTCTTTTCGCAACTCATCAGGTAGCATTTCAGGAATCTCGTCGCGTATTGGATACCACCTCAGGCATTTCGGACAAAGAATCACCCCTTCAACTATCTCGTCCTTCTCTTCGAAAACCTGGAGTTCAAGAGGATGATACTTGTCTATCGGGCATGCAAGTATTTCCATCAATTTTCGTTTCATCGACAGTCACTCATAGACACTTAGCCATGACCGCTATTAAGATTTGCCTGGAGAAGGCAGCACCCGCAAATCTAGGACTGTCTGGTACCAGTCGGAACCAGTGCTTCTGCCAACTCTAGAAAAAGTATACTCAAATTTGAAGCCCATTTGAGCTGCTTTTCAGCGACGCGCGCTCCGGTTTTCTCGAGCGGGTCTTTCCCACGTTGTTTTAGGACACTGACAATATCGTACGACGTTGAAACTGTAGCTACCTCTCCGGGTGATAGAGACTGTGAAAGAACGACCCGTGGCCTTTTCGGCAAGACTAACCTCTCGATAGCAAGTTGCCACTGGAAACATTTAAATGCAAAAAACCGTTCCCTTTTGTGAGAAGAGGCATTTTCCTTGGAAAAATCAGGAATTGTTTACGAATGCATGAGATGTGGAGCACAGGTACCAGCCGAGGAGCTAGAGCTCCGTGGCGGAGAAACGAAATGCATCATATGCGGGTACAGAATACTCAAGAAAGTAAAACCACCCGTGGTCAAGCGTATCCAAGCAAAATAGCCAGAAGAATGGGCTTATCTCCAACTTCCCCAATGCTTCTTGCAGTCACATGAGCCTGCTAGAAAAGTTCTCTATCTCCGATTTTCCGCAGAGCTTTACCTCTCAGCCTTACCGGTTCGTCCATGATTTCGTCGGGAGTTCTATCGACTGTTTTTCGCTTGACTGTTTCCCCGCAGATTCCCTTAGGCAGCAAGCGCCGTTTAACGCACATGGCGTAGGTGCAGTTGGCAACGTTGCAATTTTCCTCAGTCCATCTACACCAGACTGAATCTCGACGAATGAAGGCGGAGTTATTCCCGCATTTGAAAGACGGGCACGCTGGAGAACATGCTTTTACTTGAGACAAAAGATACACCCCTACTGTTTGTCTTTAAAATTGGATTGGCTAAGTGCATTCTTGGAAATGCTATTGGTTTTGGAACCCATATAAACTTTTTCACTTAGGAAGTGAAACTGTCTTGGCTTTGTTTACGGGTGAACCTGTTTTCTTTCGTCTATACAGTTCCGCCAGGACTAGTGCAACGACTACTGAAAGGACTATCACCGCGGCAAGAAACAGACTTGCCTCCACTAAGAGTGGGCCAAGCAGAATATACTTCCCCAGTCTAATTTGCACCGCAGTAGGTGAATCCACATTCAGAGTAACAGCCTCGTAGTATGCTTCAATACTACCGGGGCGTGCTATGAGTTGTGCGTCGCCGCCGATCACATTGTTGAAAGTCGCTGTTCCATCCTGGAGAGTTGTGTTTGAGCGCGTTACTTCGTCAGGTCCCCTGAAGTCCACATTTACATTCGGCATTGGCTGCCCGAAATAGTCCACGACCAAAACCGAAACCTTGAGGTTGTAGAGAACACATTGGATTTCGCTTTCAGTATCGCTGAAGACTTCAATTATTGTTTCATTGAGGAGAATGTTATCCTTGTATATGCGCAGCTGATATTTCCCAAACGAAACTTGTACGGTCGCAATTCCAGCGTCGTTCGTTGAATTTGCGTAGAATGTCCCACTTGTTTGTTCGGACAAAGCCACTCGAGCGTCTGGTATGCCTTTCATGTTGTAATCCAGAACCGTCAGCGATAGAGACCGGCTCGGCAGTACTATCACTATCTCGTGTGTTGGAACTGCAGGTATGTTAGTGAAAGTGTTGTTAGCACTATTGAAAACCACCTTGTAAAGGGAGGCATTGATTGTATAGTCTATCCCTGGTAGCACAGAATCTAAAACGAAAGCTCCTGAAATGTCGGTTTGCCCCAAAGCATTGCCTGTCTGTGAAGTTTCTTGTTTCGTCGTTGTGTAACTGTATGTAATGTTTAACGTCACGAAAGGAATCAAAAAGTCATTTCTATCCTTTACCACTATCTTCAGGTTGATCAAAGAACAGACGAGATCATGTGTGCCTTCTCCGGATATGGTTAGGAGTACTGCTCCTACTTTCACTTCGTTCCAATAAGCTGTCATATTGGCGGCTCCTTTTTCGAGATTTATCGTAGCTACGCCGTCGTAACCGCTTGTGCTACTGTAGACTTCGTTAGTGATTTTGTCAACAGCTTCGACCACTATGCCCGAAACTGGTTCACTCCCCAGACTCAAGGTACGAAACTCAACGGGATACCCAGGGACCGTGAAGTTCTGTGAATCAACAATGTCTTTGGCAGTCCCCTCAGGAGTTATTGTTGCTTGATACAAACCGAGCGAAGCTCCGCTAGGGACTACCCAGAGCGCATTGACGATGCCTTCGCTGGACGCGGCAACACTTGCCGTATAGACGTCTGAGCCTGTCTTTTGATTGACTATTCTTATAGCTGCGGATTGGCTTGCTCCGTAGCCCACTGCCCGAATAGAAATCGATTCGCCTCTGTGATACTGACTTGCATTGGTGAAGCCGATCAAGAATTCACTGGATGCCAGCAACGTTGTCTTGTTGAAATATGCTGAGTATGTTCCCGTGAAGTTTGTGAGCGAACCAGATGGTTGAAACTCCGAGCTGGGAAATGTAACGTCCGCTCGGGCTGTTCCCGTCTGACTCGCAGGCGTGAGCGTTATGAGCCTCGAATACTCGGTTTCTAGAGGCACGGGCAATTTAACCGTAATATTAGCAGAATAACTGGTTCCGGACTTTGCCCCAGTGAGAGTGACATTCAAGACAAAGGGATTTCCTTCTTGCAACTGTACTGGTGCGTTGGGCGCGATAGGGGCAATGTTGTAACCCATTGAAATGGTGAATGTCTCGGTGGCATTTTGATTCGCACTAACATCCCTTAGAGTAATAGTGTAATCTGCTGCTGGAAGCTCAGGCACGGTGAAATTTGCGTTCACATAGTACCCTTCGGACAAGCTAGTTGCAACAACGCTACCCCCCATGTAAACCTCATAAGTGCCATTCGTGGTGTCTATTGTGCCCTGAAGATTGACCAGCCGCCCCGCCACGCCTTGGGTTGGAGTGACCAGGTAGATATTGATGCCAAGTTGCCCCGAAACAAGCGAAAAAGGAGCAAGCGAGGAGATGCCGAGCAACAACAGAAGAGCTGAGGCAATTACTTCTTTTTTCAAACAGGCGCTTCCTTTCTGGTGGAGTTTATCCAAGATTAACCAGACATACTACGAAGAGAGTGCTTTAAACTTTGCTTTACGTTCAAACACTGGAAAAAGCATACATAGCCAGGGTTTTAATAAAAGAGGTTTGTATTCTGGTTTCACGAAACGAAGCCGGGGCAAAGAAACCTTTGGGAACCAGAGTCCCTCAGTCTCTGTTACAGGCTTTGAGGAAGCATAGATACCATATTGTCGGTAACCATTCGGCAGTCAAAGGATGCAAATGGCTCCACGAATCCCTGGTTCATGGAAGGTCTTGCTACAAGGCAAAGTTCTATGGAATAAAGAGCCATCAGTGCATTCAGATGTCGCCATCAATCTTCTCCTGTACCCAGCAATGCCTATTTTGCTGGAGAGCCCAGAATGGCGACTTGCAGATCAGATGGAGTGAAACAGAGCCAGTGTCCTGGGACGAGCCAGAAAGCATTGTCTGTGGGGTCCTGCGTGAACAGGAAAGAATACTAAGCGGATACAAAGGCAACCAGCAAGCTGACTTACAAAAGTTGAGAGAAGCCCTAATGCCGAGGCATGTCGCAATAAGTTTAGCAGGCGAACCCACGCTCTACGAGCCTCTCGGAGAGCTAATTCGAGAGTTTCACAAAAGAGAGTTCACAACGTTTCTAGTTACAAATGGAACAAACCCAACCAGACTAAAAGAATTGAAAGAAGAACCAACGCAGCTGTATGTTTCCGTTTGTGCCCCAAACAGGGCTGTCTTCAAGAAAGCCTGCCGCCCGCAGATCAAGAATGCGTGGACAATGTTGAACGACACACTGAGTCTTTTACCCAGCTTCAGATGCCCAACAGTCATTCGAATGACTCTAGTTAGAGACATGAATATGGGAAATGCTGAAGAATACGCCAAACTCGTAAAGAAGGCTGACCCAACATACATCGAGACAAAAGCGTATATGCATGTTGGCTTCTCGAACCTTCGCCTTGCATTTGAACGCATGCCCAGTAACAAGGAAATCCGCGAATTTGCGACAGAATTAGCGCATAGAACAGGATACAAAATTCTGGATGAATCTGAGGACAGCCGAGTAGTTTTGCTGAGCAAAAGAGATAGGGCAAAAAGATTCGACACGAACTAACCTCTGGCAACCAATAAATAACAAAAGACATGTAATGCATTACTTTGGTGGCATCTTTGACGACTCTAAAGAAGGTTCTGAAGAAAGTGAAATCAGAGTTGGCGCTCAAAGAGAAAATTCGAGTTGATGCACATGAAAGCATTCGAAAGGCAGCAAGCCTCTCTAAGCAGACAATCTTACTCATTCATCAGAACCGATTCAAGGAAACTGAAGCAACAATTGAGAAGGCGAAGGAATTAATCTCAGCCCTTCAGGCATTGTCGAATGACTATCCCGAAGTCGTCTATGGTGGCATGTTTAGTGCCGCACTTCAAGAATACTCTGAAGCAAACATTCTTCTTAGAATGACCAGAGAGGACAAGTTTCCATCGCCAAAAGACATCAACGTCCCACCAGTTGACTACGTACTTGGACTAGCCGATGTAATAGGCGAGTTCCGGCGACTTTCATTGGATGCTCTGCGCGAAGGCAATGTTGAAAAAGGCGAAAAATGCCTGCGCATAATGGACGAGATTTTCGTGGAACTCCTGGCTTTGGACGAAACATACATGCTCGTACCTGGGCTGAGGAGGAAGAGCGATATTGCACGACGAATAATTGAAGCCACGCGGGGAGACATCACACAAGAAGTGCGAAGAAAATCGTTGGAGGATTATCTGAAGAGGTTTGAGATCTCTCCGAAAAGGAAACGAGCAGAAAGAGAATAGGCGATCGACAAGACCAGAGTCCTTGCCGACTAGAAGGGCCAATTGACCGTTACAAGCGACTTACGTAAAACTTAATAGTATTGATTCATCAAAAATCACCCGGAGAATGCCATCATGGAAATCCCTTTTGATGAATTTCTCAAACTGGATTTGCGTATTGGAAAGATATTGGAAGCGAACCAGATCGCGGGTTCAAGAAATCTGATAAGAATGATTGTTGACTTTGGAGAAGAAAAGCTGCAGGCAGTGGCAGGACTACTCCAATGGTACAAACCTGAAGACCTTGTGGGCAAAAAGTGCGCCTTCATCCTCAACCTTCAGAGAAGAAAAATGATGGGGGTGGAATCGCAGTGCATGATATTAGCAGCTGATGATGGCAAGGGTAGTGTGGTCGTATTGCAAACAGAAAAGGACATTTCAGAAGGCAGCAGAATCCATTAAAATCAACCGATTTCGATTTTCTTTTCTGAGTTTCTATGCTCCTGCCTTCACGGAAAAGTAAATTAATCCAGCGAACACGTTAGAATGTGCGCCTTACCTGAGGGTTGTTCATGGCAATTGATGAAGAAGCAGTCATGTGGGTCGAAAAATACCGACCGAAAAACCTCGACCAAGTTGTAGACCTGAAGGAAATAGTGGAAAGTCTCAAGAGTTTCCTGCGCAACCCAAAAACAATGCCCCATCTGCTTCTCGCAGGAATACCAGGGACAGGAAAAACAACAATCGCCCTTTGCATTGCACGGCAACTGTTCGGCCAAAATTGGAAAACCTTCACTCTTGAACTGAACGCTTCAGACGAGAGAGGCATTGACACGGTGCGCGACAGAGTGAAAGACTTCTCCAGGTACAGCCGCGCAGCTTTCGGCAACGTACCTTTCGCCTTGATAATATTGGATGAGAGCGACCAAATGACTGGCGCGGCCCAGACAGCGTTAAGAAGGATCATGGAGACGAGTTCTCGTACTTCCAGGTTTATTCTGATTTGCAACCAAGCGGGCAAGATCATAGAACCCATACAGAGTCGGTGTGCCATTTTCCGTTTTTCAAAGCTAGATCGCAAAGCCATGATAGAACAGCTCTGTTTCATTGCAAAGAAAGAGAAGGTCTCGCTGACTCCCGAAGCCTCTGAAAGGATTGTAGACTACGCAGAAGGTGATCTGAGGCACGCAATCAACGCGCTTCAGACAGCTGCTGCATACCGAGATGGAGTAGTTGATGAAAAGACGGTTTCACAGGTGATTGGCGAAGCCAGCCCCGTCCAAGTTCAACTAATGATCAGAAAAGCCCTAAATGGCGACTTCAGCGAAGCAAGAAAGATCATGTACGATCTAATCGGATCCTTTGGCTTCTCAGGATCAGAGATTGTACGCCAGATGCAGAGAGAACTCTTCAAGATGTCCTCGCTAACACCCGATCAAAGAGCTGACCTATCCAACATAATTGGAGAATACGATTATCGCTTAACCCAAGGCGCGAACAGCGACATCCAGTTGAATGCGTTGCTGGCTCAGTTTGCCAAGGTGGGGCAAGCCAAAGGGGAAAGCAGTTGAAAGAGGACCTTCTGTGGGTTGAAAAATACCGACCGAAAAAAATAGCTGAGGTCATAGGTAACGAAGAAGCGAAATCCGCCTTCGTAGAATGGCTGAAGAAAAAGAAGCAATCGAAAAAAGCAGTGCTACTCTATGGGCCGCCAGGAGTAGGCAAGACCACCTTGGTGAACGCTGCCGCAAATGAATTTGGCTTCAGAGTTATAGAAATGAACGCTAGTGACACCCGCTCTGAAAAAGCCATAAACGCCGTTGCGGGACCCGCTACATCCTTTGTTGCTTTGGATACTTTCTCGACAGAAAGCAAAGGCAATATTCTGTTCATGGATGAAGTTGACGGCATCGCAGGCAACGAAGACCGCGGAGGCGTAAAAGCTATCATAAAAGTCATCGAAACCTCAAGAGTGCCCGTCATAATGGCTGCTAACGACCCAGACTTGGAGAAGCTGAGACCTCTGAAAAAAGTCACGAGACTCATAAGGCTCCAGCAAGTACGCATACCACTAATCATAATTACACTGCAGAAGATATGCCAAAAAGAAAACATCAAAGTAGAATTTGAAGCGCTGGAACGAGTAGCACAAAACAGCGGTGGCGATGTCCGCTCAGCCATAAACGACCTGCAGAGCATCGCTAAGACGTCCAAAACGCTCACGCTGCAGGACACGATGTTGCTCAGCAAAAGGAACAAGGATATCAGCATGGATGAGACGCTAAGGGAATACTTTTCAGCGAAGTCTCTGGTTGATGCATCAATGCTGCTGAGCCGCTCAAGTGTGGACTACGATGACTTGCTGATGGCAGTAGCCGACAACTTGCCACTCCGATACTCTAACGCTGAAGATTTGGCGGAGGCGTATGATTTTGTTTCCCAAGCAGACATCTTCAGGGGCAGAATCGGCACGGAAAACTGGCATCTGCTCAAGTACTTCTACAATGCTTTAGCTGAAGCTGCGGCGGTCTCGCCTGAATCGTACAAGCCTTTTACGTTTATTTCGCCCCCCATAAGAGTAATCACATTGTTTTGGACAAAGGGCAAGAGAACCATTTTGAATGGCATCTGTGCGAAAATAGGGGAGCGATGCCATGTGTCTCGTGAAACCGCAAAAACAGACTTTGTTCCTATGGTTAAGAATTTGATGGCAAAGCAGAAGGCTGTACAGGTGATTTCCTGGCTTGAACTGGAGCCTGAAGAGGTTGACTTTCTCGCCACGATGAATAAGTTCTAGCGGAGGATGAACAGGTGGTTGTATTAAACAAGAAAGCTTTCAGGCTGCCTCGAGTGGAGAAAGAGAAGTTCATTCTGCTGTTGAGGCTGGGGTTGGAATATAGTCGGGAACAGGGCACTTTCTGCATAATCAGTTTTAACAATGTCGAAAAACTCATTGACACCATCGCTGGAATCTTGAACGATGACATTGTGAGCTTCATGCAGGGCTGCGTCGCCTGCGGGAAGGACTTCTCGTGCCAAGACTGCAAGTACATTGAAACGTGTACGACGAAGAACCTGCCGTTTCGCTGTGTGTGCCCGCAGTGCTTGAAGGAAGGAAAGACACAGTGAGAACCCACGGCCACCAGTCAAATATTCTGATGGCCCTGGATGTTCTCAGATATTGATTTTTAGAGAACCTACACTGTTAGACATATCTTTCGTTTATCAGACCGAAGATTCGCTTTCCTACACGCAATTAACCGTGACTACAAATAAATACTGGGACAGATGTACATTTTTCCACTCAAACAAGCGAATAAGATATTCAAATGCACAGGAGACATGAAGAATGAGTGAACGCGTACACAAGAACAGTTCCTATCTTAATGGCAAATCAACGGTTGGAACAAACACTCGCGTAAAGGACACAAGCACCATAAGCGGCATGTGTCCCATTTGTATCCGCGACTGCCCCGTTGTATGCGAAATCAGCCTCTCAGCCTTCCGAGGCCGCGAAGCGCTTTACCCCGAACCCGCCCAGTTCGGAACCAGCACTGCTGGAGCGCTGAAGAACTTTGGTCTGGATTGGAGTCACTTCAGCATCCAAGCAGGCCTATTAGACGCCCAGGGCATCAAGGAAAGCAGCGAAGAAGCCATATTCCCAAATGTTAACATCGAAACCAAAGTCGGCGGCATGCCCCTGAAGCTACCCGTTCTGACAGGCGCTTTCGGCTCCACCGACGTGGCAAGGCTGAACTGGGAAGGCTTGGCAACAGGCGCGGCACTTTCAGGTGTATCCATAACTGTGGGAGAAAACGTTGTTGGCATGGACGTAGATGCCAAACTGACAGGAGGCAAGGTGACGCAGTCGCCTGAGCTGAAGCGGAGAGTCGACCTATTCAGGAAGTTCTGGGATGAGAAATACGGCGATGTCATTATCCAAACTAACGTCGAGGACCAGAAATTAGGCATAGACATCTACGCATTGAGCAAGCTAGAAGTAAACATCATCGAGCGAAAATGGGGTCAAGGCGCCAAAGCCATCGGCGGCGAAGTGCGACTCCGCGACCTCCAGAAAGCCATTTTGCTTAAGAAACGCGGCTACATAGTCATCCCAGACCCAGAGGACCCAGTGGTTCAGCAAGCATTCAGAGATGGCGTCTTCAACACATTCGAACGCCACAGCAGAGTCGGCATACCCAAAGAGAAGGGCTTCCTCGAAGACATCGAATGGCTACGCAAGCAGGGCGCCAAAAAGGTCTTCCTCAAGACAGGCGCGTACAGACCCTCAGCTGTAGCGTACACCATGAAGTGGGCTTCCGAGGCGAAGATTGACGCTTTGAGCTTCGACGGCGCAGGCGGCGGAACAGGCATGAGCCCAGTCCCCATGATGGACGAGATGAGCATCCCGACGATTTTCCTTCAAGCCATTGTGCTCCGATGTGCGCAGATCCTAAAGAAGAAAGGCAAGTACGTTCCAGATTTGGTGATGGCAGGCGGATTCATCGAAGAAACCAGCGTATTCAAGACCATTGCCATGAGCAACTTCGGAGAAGGGCCGCTCGTCAAAGCCGTGCTAATGGGCAGATCACCAATTACCGCAGCCATGAAATCCGGCTACTTCAAACAGCTAGCGGTGGAAGGCAAACTGCCTAAGACGTTTGCAGACCGCTTCGGCGCTACACCAGACAAATTCTTCATCGCCACACCAGAGTTGAAGGCGAAGTACGGCAAGAAATTCAGCCAGATCCCGCTGGAGGGCATAGGAGTCCACACGTACCTGTCGGACCGCGTTGGCGTCGGATTGAGGCAGCTGCTGGCTGGCAACCGCAAGTGGAACCTCAGCCTCATTGGCAGAAACGACCTCATGAGCCTATCGGAAATCGCCACGAAAGTGACGGGTATTCCCCTGGCAGATGAAGTCGAGAAGGACGCTGTCGAGAAGATTCTCGATTAAGCGTCTTCCCTTTTTTCTATTTTCTTCTTTTTACAGGAAGGCTAATTAAAACGCTTAAGCTTACGTTTCTCCTACGAGTGGTCTTTTATGGCAAAGACCAGGCCGAAGACGGCAGATGAGATTTTCAGGATAGCAGAACACAACAAGAAAGCAATCGTCGAAAGTCTGCATGCTCTTATGAAGAGCGTCAGCTGCAGCTTGAGAGTTTGAGGTGTCTCTTATGGGAGCGATTGAACATACGCCGTTAACCGTAGCGCAGGCGCAATTGAAGCTTGCAGCTAAAAAGCTCGGTCTGGACGCAGGAATCCACAAGATGTTGAGCCAGCCGAAACGCTCGATCATGGTAAGCATAGACGTACGCCTGGACAACGGCACTATCGGTGTCTTCAACGGCGTTCGCGTGCAACACTGGGACGTACGTGGACCCTTCAAGGGTGGAATACGCTACTACCCTGACATCACATTGAATGAGGTGACGGCGTTGGCGATGCTCATGACGTGGAAGTGCGCCATCGCTGACATCCCGTACGGCGGAGCAAAGGGCGGCGTCTGCGTAGACAGCAAGAAATTCAGCAAACGCGAGCTGGAGCGGCTGACGCGGAGGTACGTGAGCTTGATCTTTGAGTATCTGGGACCGCACCGCGATATTCCAGCGCCTGACATGTATACGAACGCGCAGACGATGGCATGGATAATGGACACTTACAGCCAACTTAAGGGCTACAGTGTGCCCGAATGTGTGACGGGGAAGCCCGTGGAAGTTGGCGGTTCCGAAGGGCGCACGGAAGCCACGGGTAGAGGCGTAATTCACTGTGTCAAACAGGCAGCAGATAACATGAACTTGCGACTGGGGAAAGCGTCGGTGGCGATTCAGGGCTTAGGCAATGTCGGATTCCATGCTGCGGTGACAGCAAGCGAGATGGGCTGCAAAGTCATTGCTGTCAGCGACAGCAAAGGCGGAATCATCTGCGAGAATGGACTTAATCCAGCGGAAGTCCTCGCCCACAAGGAGAGAGCAGGCACCGTCCAAGGCTTCAAAGGTTGCAGGGACATCTCGAACGAGGAGTTGCTGGAAACCAGATGTGATGTGCTAATACCCGCGGCGCTGGGGAACCAGATAACCTGCGAAAACGCAGATCGAATCCACGCCCGAATTGTGGCTGAAGCAGCAAATGGTCCCACCACACCCGAAGCAGACAAGGTGCTGCACGAGAAAGGCATCGTGCTGATACCGGACATCCTATGCAACTGCGGCGGCGTAACCGTTAGCTATTTCGAATGGGTGCAAAACCTCACGCGAGAACACTGGACCTTGGAGGAAGTGAACAGCAAACTGGAGAAGAAGATAACGCGAGCATTCGATGACGTCCACGAACTAAGCAGCAAAGAGCAGAGTGACATGAGAACTGCTGCCCTGATGCTTGGAGTGGGGAGAGTGGCTAAAGCCATAGAGACACTAGGACTCTGGCCATGACAAAAGCAACCCTTTCTTAGTTCGCCAAAACCTTTCCGCACAACTGTTCTCAACATATCAGCAATACCCATTAGATGGCTGGAATTCCCATACAAATTCGTCCGGGTCGTCGTCAATTGGTTGGACAAAAAGAGTCTATATTATGAAATACTTGGGGCAGAGCTCCGTTTTGTCAATCCAAAAAGAAGTCTGGATGTCCCTGACGCCGGTCATTTTCGCTATTTCATCCTTCACTTTCGCCAAGTGCTCAAACCCCGTAACGACACCTATAGCAAGCAGGTCATGGTCGCCGACGCTTTTGGTAGCCACGATTATGTTCGGCATGCGGATCAGTTTCTCCAGAATCTGCGAAGAATCCACAGGAGGAATCTGAGCGGGTGAGATGCGAGCGGGTGAAACGTCAATGAGAAAAACAACCATGGCGTGGTAGCCGATTTTTCTCGAGTTGAGGACAATTGTTGAGCCTCGAATTACGCCTTCTTTCTGAAGCGCTTGGTACCTGTTTATTACGGTGTCGGGTGAGACGCCAAGATCTTTCGCGATTTTCCTGAACGACACACGGGCGTCCGCAGTTAACTTATCAACTACAGCGAGGTCCAGTTCATCCATACCGCATTACCTTATGTCCAGATGGTCGAATTCGAAATTTTCTGGGCACAGTAAAATGTCGCCAACCCAGATGCTGGCGCTGACATCGGTGATTTTTGGGTGACCCTGAATGTATTCTTTTACTTGGCTTAGTCTGCCCACGTTTTTGAGAACGGCTATAGCGAAAACGTTGTCTCTGCCCATGGAGGAAGTGCAAAAGACAACTTCAGGTATTTGCTCAATGAAGCAAACAACGTCTTCGACGTGTGGATACTCCACTCGGATTCCGAAGCTGGCAACACAGTCGTAGCCAAAGCTTTTGGGGTTCAGCAGCACAGTAGTTCCCCTTGCCACGCCTATCTTTACGAGTCGACCGAATCGTTTGCTTATGGTATCGACTGACACCTTGCATTCCTTTGCGATACCTGCAAAGTTCGTCCGTGCATCCTTCTGCAGAGCTCTAATTATGTTCACGTCAAGTTCGTCGATTCGCTTCTCAGAAGCCATGTTATCTCTGAGCATCAATAAACACTAAGGGCTTTTAAGAATTGTTTTTGTTCGAGAAGACGAAGCGTCTTTTGTGCCGCCGTGGGTCTTTCTGACATTGTCGCATGTATGCCCATTCTTTTCTTATAATGTACGATTTTCTGTGTTGAAATTCGACAAAGTCTGAAAAACTTATAAGCACTTGCAGAACATACGCGAAGCATAGGGAAAGGATGAAACTGGAAGAAATATTCCAAGAACTCCAAAACAGAGATGCAATTGAAGAGTTGACGACGAAAAGGTTTGCATGTGCAAATTGCGGGTCAACTTGGGTCGAAGCAGTTGGACTGGTGATCGGGCGTAGAAGCGGAAGAGAGGATCTGT
>CAZWBY010000029.1:8125-14347 GCA_964632825.1 uncultured Candidatus Bathyarchaeia archaeon | reverse complement strand
TGTTGCTATTTTTGCCTTTGCGTGTGCGCGTGTTCTGCGTGCATGTGAGTGTGTGAAGAAGAGCGTTTAGGTGTGTAGTTGTAAGAAAGCATATTCGTTTGGGTTTGGGGATTAAATCTTAATCCAATCCAACGATTCAGACCAGTAAACGCCCCAAACAGAGTACAATGAAGAGGCGTATACACGATTCAGAACATAGCGCGCTAAGTCTGAATCCTCACTTGCCTAGTGAAATAAGAGTGGTGGGGCCGGTCGGATTTGAACCGACGACCTTTACCCAGGAACAGCGCTTGGCTGAACCTTACGGGTTTCTCGATGACCGCTCCAGAACTTCGTCATCCCCGAAGCGGGTCAGCAAACCATTGAATTTGCTTCTGGAGCCCGTCGTCATGGCCTGGCTTGACTACGACCCCACCTACCAGGCGCATACCTAATTCGGTTTTGTTTATTTAACTGTTTTTCGTCTGTTTGGGCGTAAAGGGATTAAGAATTAATGGCGCGCGTCACGTAACTGGTGTGTTCCCTTACAGTGGGCGGTAATGTCTTTTATTTGTAGATGTCCCAAACCGAGACGATGCGCCTTTCGCTGGCTCTAACGTGCACTTTTTTCGTTCACTATGTCCTCGAAATCCTCAAGCGCTTCTATAGTCCAGTGACCTTCGCTCTTCGTCAGAATCCTGACTCTGTGAACACCCTTATGGTATTGGATTTCAGTTAGAAAACACGCAACACTAAATTTACGCCTAAGAAAACATAAGAACTTCTAAGCCGTCTTGCGTAGTCATCCGGAGAAAGATGCCTGTTGGACTATCAAGCGATTATCATTGGTCTAGCAATAGGTTTTTCAATCGCTGCCCCAGTCGGACCCATCGGCGTGTTGTGCATTCGCCGAACGCTTGCTCAGGGTCGAGTAAGCGGGTTGGTATCCGGTTTGGGAGCTGCAACCGCGGACGCGGTCTATGGATGTGTGGCAGCGTTCGGAGTCACATTCGTTTCAAACTTGCTCATCGGGCAGCTGTTTTGGCTCCGTTTTTTTGGAGGCCTTTTTCTGTGTGTACTGGGAACTAGAACACTACTATCGAAACCGTCTGAACAAGCTTGCCCGGAGAAAAGCAAGGATCTGATTGGGTCTTACGGATCAACATTCCTACTTACACTCATGAACCCACTGACGATTTTGGCTTTTGCAGGAATATTTGCCAGTCTTGGCTTGGGAAGCGCCTTTGTAGACTCTGGCTCTGCGGTATTGCTGGTCTTGAGTGTTTTTGCCGGATCTGCTTTATGGTGGCTGGTCCTCAGCGGCGCTGTTAGCATGCTGAAGACAAAGCTTACGATTGATCACCTCAGATGGATAAACAGGTTTTCTGGAGCCATAGTCATAGGTTTTGGTGTTGTTGCACTAGTCAGCATTGTGTTTTAGTCCCCATGCCCAAGGCGAAAAAATTGAGCTCAAACTTGACTAGGAAGATGCCGACCGCATATCAACCTACGTCTTTGTCTTTGCCCGTATCCTCGGGAGGGTTTCTTTCTGGGTTTGCAGAACGCCAAATGTTGTAATCTTGAACTTGTCGTCTGGAGTTTTCGACACCAACTCTGTCTTAACGAGTTCGCCTAGGCGGGTGCTAGCTATTTTGCCGCTTTTTCCGAGTTTTTCTTGCAGCTCCTCTTTCGAGAGGGCATCAGTTGACAATAGTCTCAGCTTGTTTCCCATGTAGCCAGCCAATAGCCAAAGTATGAGCGTTTCGTTATCAGTTAACTTGTTTTTTTGAAGGAGTAAGTTTGGTCCTTCTGGTGAGAAGGCCACTATGCCTTCCAGGTCTTTTGCAAGGCGCTCCAAGTCTGGGCTCAGCCACAGGTTGCTCGCGATTCTAAGTGACGGAATCAGCTCGTTGAAGAATTTGTTCAAAAGAAGCCAGGTTTCCTCAGTTGTGCCCGAGAATGTCTCTTCTATGTTCTTGTACTTGACGTGAACGGATACCTTCTCTGGTTGTTCTGTCAAGCCATCTTTCCTCTTAGCTTCGACAGTACATCTTCTTCGATCCATTTCTCGCCTTGAATGGTTAGTTTGAAATCTGGTTTGTTTGGATCAGGCTTAAACACTTGTCCTCTTTTAGTCATCTCGTTCAATCTTGCAGGAACCATGCTCTTTATTCCGCTAGATTCTAGGAGTTTAGTTACTTGCGCGGCTGTGTTCTTCTTCTCTTCCGAAGCATAGAGGACTAAGCCTACAGCCTCATAGTGTGTTAGATTCTCCCTTGTTACAATAACCGGGCCTTCAGTGGTTGGCTCAATTATTCCCTTCAACTGTGCCCCAGATGGTGTAAGTCTGTTTGAAACAAAGTCAGAGAGTCTTTCCACGAAGTCTTCAGGAATGCCCTCCAGCATACTAAGAATCTCTTGTGGTGTTTCTCCTTCGATTATGACCTCGCCAAAGGAGGTTTTAATCCTTGCCTCAATCTTTTTCATCTTTTTTGTTCTCCTGAGTTCAAAGGCTTCTTTTCAGCAAGTATGTACACGAAGCCCGTGTTCGTATTCCAGCGTCGCACAATGCCCTTCTCAGCTAATCTGTTCAACGTGTCAGTTAACACTCGATTAGTATACGTCAGCTCATTGGCCTTCACGGCTTCTTTAAGCTCATCAACCGTTCTAGGTCGCCATTTGCCCCAGTCAGTCTCAAGGATCTTTACGACTGCCTCAGCTGGACCTGCTGGAGACGCGATCTTGGGGTATGACTTTGCGGGTGCTTCCTGTTCTGGCTTCGATGTGGGTTCTGTTCTTACCGTTAGGGTCGCCACAGTCTTGGGTTTGACATTCTCGAAAGCCTTGTGAACATTAATGACTATGTCTGGGAGGGTCTCTATTGTTCTCATTACCTCTTCGCGCGTTCCCTTTATTTCGACCTCGTATTCGCCGATCTTGATGCGAAAAGAAAAGTTTTCGCTTTGCTTCTCTGTGTTCTCTCTAATTGGTTTCTGGGGCATTTGAATTACACAACGCTTCCCTTGTCGGTGTTAACATCAAGATGCTAAGCTCGATGTATTCACCCTCTCATCTTTCCCTCATTTCAGTATGTATGTTTTCCTTATAAGAGTTGTACAAACGAGATATCCCTAGGCGCTAGAAAAGACAAGCTGGGGCGAGGATAGGTGGTACGGTTACGTTCTCCAGTTTGGCGCAACCTTTGCTCTAAAGACGAGGACTTGAATATAGCCCAATGCGATCACAGCTAGCCACAAGACCGAATAGAAGAAGTAATAGACAACAAGTTCATGAAGCTTGAGTTCAAAGCCGAGTTTTCTGGAAAAGCGGTAGTAAAGCAGAGCGGTGACAGTGAAACTCGAGATCACAACAACCAATGTTTTGAGTAAGTCTGCTCCCAGAAGGGACACGACAAGGATTGGCAAGACCGTATTGAATTTCGTGGACAAAAACCATGAGGACACCGTGAAGAAGTCATACATCCAGGTTGTGGGCAGCAGCATAGTCAGGGAAAAGGAGATTAATGGCGGGTAGAGGAAGAAAACAGCAGGGACGAAAATCTGCGGTTTACTGGCGCATTTCCTAATTAGCTGCTTGTAGTGATCCTTAAGCCAAAACGCTTGACCCATTGCCCAGCGCTTTCTCTGCGTGTACCAGCTTTTCCAATCGGAACAGACTATATTCTTTACTTCAACTTCTTTCGTGTACGCAAAACTGTGATCACTCAGGAACGCCCTAGTAGCAATGTCTATATCTTCAGCTACCACTTTGTGGAACCCTCCGATCGAGTCGAAGGTTTCTCGTTTCATTGCAAACGCTGCACCATTGGTAGCCGGGCATTTATGTAGGTAGTTTGATGCCATCCAGGAACTCATGTTGAATGTGAAATACTCGTAGTATGCCATCTTTGCTAAGAAGGAGTCTTTTTGGACTTTCTTCTTTATGTCTAGGACATCGGCGTCTTTCATTTTCTCGACGATTTTCTTCAGGTATTCTGCGTCATCAGGTATTTCGACGTCAGCGTCGAGAAAGAGCAAGACTCTTCCTGAGGATAGTTTCGCCGAGTTGTTCAGGGCATTTACTTTCCCTTTTCTCTCTCGATTGGCTATGACTTGTAGGCTTTCAGATTGTTTGATTTTTTCCAGTATGCCCTCTGTTGGCTCATCAATGGTCACAATGATTTCCTTGGAGATGTCTTGTTTTGCAAGTTTCTCCAGCAAACTCGGTAGTTGTTCTGACTCCCTGTAGACGGGAATGAGAACGCTAATGTCCATATGACCAGATCCTCATGAGGGTTGTGCCTTCGCAGTTTTGTCTTTTATCATTTATTAACTCTTCGATAGAAAACCCGAGCGTGATGGTCAAGTTGTAACCAGAATCACGCCAAGAACCGTTAGTAGAATGCTCGCGATTAGCTTGGGTGAAACGTGTTCCAGTTCTTTCAGGTAGAGATACGCAAGAAGAACGACGAAGATGGGCTCTATCGAAAGCAAAGGCGCTATCACAGCGACGCTCTGAAGGCTAAGCGCATAGAACGACAAAATCCAAGACAGTGCTTGACCTACACCAGCTACCCAGAAGAGACCAAGGTTTTGTTTCAACGACAGTTCTTTCCGCGTTGGCATGTGAACTGCTACTGCAATCGCAAATGGCAGGAGCGAGAACGTATAGGCGATGGCTACGCCCATCACGGGAGTATTGGAGAGATTCAGGGCTTCTTTCCTGATTACCGTTGACGCGCCAAATACTAGGCCTCCTAGTATAGGAAGAATCAGGTTCCTCGCGGATTTGTTATTTCCACCGTTTAGGTTGCTCGATACCATTTCTACGAAGACCAATCCAAGGATTATTGAGAAAACTCCTGTCCAATTTTTGATCGTGAGGGTTTCGCTCAGGAAAAGCACAGCTAGTAGTGAACTGTATAGTGGGTAGACTGCAAAAACGGCAGAGTTAACTGATGTTCCAAGTTTCTTCAAACCGCTGTAGTAGAAGAGCCTTACTAATCCCGGCGTGAGTACTCCGCAAAGGGCAAAGAGCGCCATTCCCTCGAAGTTGATGGCTGAGAAATCTGTGAGACCAACTGCCAAAGGCCAAAGAATCGGTACACCTACGAGTGAGACGACAAGACTGACGTTGAAAGCGTTGGATTTTCCGCTGTGTTTGCCCACTGCAACAACGGCGAAACCTGAGACTGCTGCCGAAAGCAAAGCAAGAGTTATTCCGAGCACGCTTCTTCAGGATGATCAAGGGAGTATTAAAACAAACCTTTCAGCATCCTCAATCGGTTGGCCACAAAACGAGCGTTTCTGCGCTCCGAGTCTAAACCCTTATCTAGCCGCAACAGAGGTTAATGAACTAATGAAACGGACCAAGGCTCTATCCATGTTTTCAGGCGGATTGGACAGTATTCTGGCCGCTAAGCTGATTATGAAACGAGACATTGACGTTGAAGCCATCAATTTTCAAGGTTTCTTCTGTTCGTGCAAAGGCAGCGGGCTGAACGTTGCAGAAACGGCGAAACAGTTGGGCGTGCCCCTCAAAGTCGTGACAGTTGAAAATGACTACTTAGCTATGCTGCGTAATCCCAAACACGGCTACGGAAAGAACATGAACCCCTGCATAGACTGCAAAATCTTCATGCTGAAAAACGCGAAGAAATACGCAAGGCAGATTGGAGCCGCATTTATTTTCACGGGCGAGGTTCTCAACGAACGACCCATGTCTCAGCATTTCCAAGCCTTGAAGATGATTGAAGAAGAATCCGGTTTAGAGGGCAGACTTTTGCGTCCTTTGTCAGCAAAACTGCTGCCTGAAACAATCGTGGAGAAGAAGGGGATAGTAAAAAGAAGTCAACTTCTGGGTATAAGAGGTAGGTCTAGAAAGCCGCAGATAAAGCTTGCAAAGGAACTCGGCATTTCGAGTTTTCCTTCACCTGCTGGCGGATGCTTGCTCACGGAGGTCGAGTTCTCAGCCAGACTGCGTGATCTATTCAATCACAGAAAGCGTTTTTCCGTAGAGGACGTAGCGCTGCTGAGATTGGGCAGGCATTTCCGGTTTGGCGAAAACAAGATAATCGTAGGAAGAGATGAAAAAGAGAATAAAACCCTGCTCAAGGAGAAAAGGAAACATGACTTGGTCTTTGAGGCTTCAACAACGCCTGGGCCAACAACTATTCTCCAGGGAAACAAGACAAAGAAAGCGATAGAGCTTGCTGGGTCGCTGACGGCTTTTTATTCCGACAGA
>CAZWBY010000029.1:1401-8025 GCA_964632825.1 uncultured Candidatus Bathyarchaeia archaeon | reverse complement strand
TTTGTAACAAAAGAAGGGTTCATTTTCAACACTTTCGGGTATGAGCACCCTGAGAAACGTGTTTTCGCGTTTCTGAAATATATTCCAGCCTCCTTCAAAGGGCTTTTCAACGTTGACATGCTGGAGCGCACTTGGACGTTTGGTGGAAAAGAGCTTTTCAGGGCTGAAAAACTCTACACTGCACAGAACTACCAGACTTTCATCTCAGTTTTCAGAAAGAACTTTCCTGACTACGTGTATTACTGTCCTTTCAGGGGAAAAGAGTTGATCAGTTCTCCGATAAGTTCGATTGCCCAAGTTTTTGTTCCCAGAGACTGCTTGGTCACATTGAGAAAGAAAGACAAGCCCGACAGTTTGCAGAGCTTGGCGTTGGAACTTCTCAATCTCCTTTCAGACGAGTCACAAATAGGGTTGAAGGATTTTGGAATTCATGGCTCCATAGCCTTGAACATGCATTCGCCTCTGTCTGACATCGATTTCGTAATTTATGGTTCTCGCAACTTCCGAACCCTCGAAAAGACAATAGCCCGCTTAGTCGATGCTCAAAAGCTAAGTTATGTTTTTGGCAACCGTTTAGAGGCAGCTCGCCGCTTTCAGGGACGCTACAAGGGGAAAGTTTTCATGTACAATGCCACCCGAAAGCGCGATGAGATTAAGGCGAAATACGGAGAGCACAAGTTCTCTCCGCTCAGACCGGTGAAGTTTGAATGCACCGTTAGTGATGACTCAGAAACCATGTTTAGACCAGCCACATACCACGTCGTAGATTGCAGGCCTAAAGACCGGGCTTCCGAACTGTCTGCTGATGAATTGCCCTCGCAGGTGGTTTCTAATATTGGCTGCTATCGCAATATTGCCAAGAAGGGGAGCGCGATCAAGGTATCAGGCACTCTTGAAAGGGTCGAAGTGGTAGCCACTCGCAACGTCTTTCATCAGATCGTGGTTGGCACAGCAACGGCTGAGGAAGAGTACATTTGGCCAGTCTGAGGCTCAGAGACAGAGACGGCGTCGTCACCCGCGAAGGCTTGATCTTTAGAGTCTTTGGCTATAGCCACCCTGCGGATGCATTCGTGTGTGACGCTGAGTATGCCTCGTCGAGCGTTTTTACGTCGACTGATCCTCGGGCACCGAGAACTTCAGGCGGTCAGGTTTTCTACAAATTCTATGATGACGAAGGATTGAAACTCGTCTTCAGTAGGTATCCACAGTATACATTCACTCATGAAATGCTCGGGCAGAAAGTCTTGGGTGTGAGAAAAGACGATGTCGCTGCCGTCCGAAAACCAGACAAGAGGCTGCAGATTCTGGCTCACGAATTGCCAAAGGATGAACTCCACGATGCCTTACAGAGAGTGCTGAGAACCTTGGTTCATTGTTCAGGCCTGTCTGAGTCTGATTTCGGTGTTTTCGGTTCAATGCTTCACGGTTTTCACCACCCTCGCTTCTCTGATATCGACCTGGTTGTCTACGGAATAAAAGAAAACAAGCTAATTCGGGAAACAGTAGCGGCACTTTACGAAGATGAATCTTCAGGATTCAAGAATGAGTTTGAGACTCCACAGGCTATGGAAGGCAAACGCTGGCGGTTCAAAAACTTTACAGTCAAGGAGTTCCTTTGGCACCAGAAACGTAAGCAGATTTACGGTCTATTCGATGACAGCAAAAGCGGAAGGACCATAAAAGCAGAACTTGAACCAGTCAAGGCTTGGCGAGAAATCAAATCTGAATATGATCCTAACACGAAGATTATGCGAAGAGATTGGGTCAGGCTTAAGGCACGCATAACCTCGGACAGGGAGGCACCGTTCATTCCTTCCGTATACGGGATTCAACCCTTGCAGGTTCTGAGCGGACCGAAAACAGCCATGGAGGCAAAACGTGTGGTTTCCTACATGGAGGAATTTCGCTTGCAAGCACAAGCAGATGAAACAGTAATTGTTGAAGGCTCACTCGAAGAAGTTGTTTCTCGCAATAGCAACTTTCACCAAATTACACTAACCTACTGTCCGCGTTACTACGAGCAAGTCTTGAAAGTTGAGCCTTTACCTTACTGAAAGCGTCATGTAGTCAGATGGCTTGTTGCCTATGATAATGCGGTAGTATTCGCGACCTTTTCGAGTGTTGGTCACTTTCTCGACTTTTCCTTGAGCAACAATTGATTCACCTTGCATTGCTTGTTCACAGAATCTTCCTCGGAAAGAGACAATTTCTTGTATTGTTTTAAATCTTGGGCCTTCAATCACTTCAACGTTTGCGATTCGGTAAGCGCATGGAGTAAAAAGGGCTTCAGACGCGTCAGCAATTGTGGCTTCAATTCTTGCGTAGCCGCTGTTTTTGTAGCACACGTCTCCGTACTTTTCGGATGTTTCTGTTGGGTTCTTCACAAATCGTATGAAATAGTCTGTTTTCATGAATTTTCCTTGGAAGGCTTTTCGAGATTCGACTTTAACGAAGTCTTCGAAGTTCATTACGGTGTCTTTCGAACGGAAGTCGAATAGGGTATTCAGTTCTTCTCGGGTGTATGGTTTGAACTCTGTGTCTTTTTCCCTGAACATTCTTTGCAGTGCGGCGTAAGCTTTGTGGCTATTTTCCACGCCGTAGATCACCGGGTCTAGATCGGAGGTTAAGGTTTGCAGCCCCACGAGCAAGGAGCCAGAGACTCCTATGGATCTCCAGGGTATGTTTGCTGCGTTTTTCAGTGATGTTGCTAGCTGTAGTGCTTTTGATTCCAAATCTTCCATGCTCTTGGACGAGCGAAGTTGTCTTAGTTTCTGAGTTGGTTGGTAGTGTCTTTTGATGTTTGGCATTGGTACTTCACAGAGGGTTTCGTCGAAAACTGCGTCGTTTACGATTAGTTCCGGCGCATTCTTTTGGAGAAATGTGAAGCGGTCGGGGAAATTGTAGACTTTTCCGTACCGGCTTTTTCCGTGGCGTCGAGTGCCCTCCAGAGTTGGTGTGAATCGTGGAAATGCTATGACTCTATTAGGCGGGTGAACTAGACCCTTTACGTCAAAAATCACGCCGTCATAAGTCTCAATTAAGTCGCCTTCGCGGAAAAACATCAAATTCCTCGTTTCGCAGATCACTGTGTAATAGTCTTCAATTGTTTGTATTTTTTTACACAACGTTAATAAGTCTTTTTTTGACACTCTCCTCCCATGCTCCAAAGCGAACTCTTACTCCGCGGTGAAAAAGCGGAGCAAGTTTCGAGATGTTTACAACTTGCGGTTCTCCTGGAGGTCAGCGCCAACAAGCCTGGAAACGTGAATTTCGTCGTTGGGTTTGAGGGCACGCGTATTGAACATTTTCTCGCCTCTGCGGTTGCAACCGGGCAGTCTTTCAGGGAGGCTGCAAAGAGAGGAATAGCAGTTGCTAATAGGAAGTTGTCATTGGGTGAGATTGGCGTAGGAAAACTCATAGAAGAGTGCGTAGGCGATATTGACGGGTGGCAGAATGGCGGCAATACCCTTCTAGGAACTGTTATGCTGTTTGTTCCGTTGGCTGCTGCTGCAGGAATGACGCCAACGAATGGCGATAGTAATATTGATCTGTCTAGGCTTAGAGAAAACCTTAGAAAGGTAGTCGAAAGCACGACTGCCAAAGACGCAGTCAACCTGTACGAAGCCATTGACATAGCGAAACCCAGCGGTCTGAATGGCGCTCCAGACTTAGACGTGACTGATCCAGCGTCTAAGCGAAGACTTGTCAGTGAGAATTTCACGCTTTTTGAGGTTTTCAAAATCGCAGCTGGTTACGACGATATTTGTTTTGAATGGATCAACAACTATCCAATAACTTTCGATTTGGCCTTTCCGTACTTATCAGAACAACTAAGAACCAAAAGCCTGAACACAGCCGTTATCCACACTTTTCTCAAGGTCTTGGCAGAACGACCCGATACTTTCATCGCGCGAAAGGTTGGCATGAGAAAAGCACGCGAGATCAGCAGAGACGCCGCAACAGTCTTGGAATTAGGAGGCGTTGAAACCCTGAAGGGACAGAAAAGCATTCTCGAATTCGATAGAAAGCTTCGCAACTCGGAGAATCGCTACAATCCGGGAACAACGGCCGACATAACAGCTGCCGCGCTAGCCCTTTGCACGCTAGGCGGATATAGACCTTAGAATATCTCCTCCTTTCTTGTTACTAATCCGGGTCCCCGCATCACTTCCTCCTTCAAGTTTGCCTCCAGCCAGTTTGGCAATCGCCGTTACCTTGTTTCGGAGTATTCATTATGATAAGCCATATGGTTGGCCGTTGGGTGCTGTAAAATATTAATTAACGTCAGACCTAAAAGGAGAAGATAGGTGAAATTGCAGTGCTTCAAGTGACCATAGTCAAGCTTGATCTATCCACGGGAAAAGCTCAAAAGATTACAGATTATGTCGCTGAAGAAAAGCCTTTCTACCTGTTTGTCAACACCACTTTTTGGGCTACTATCCAATGCTCTCCGATGAACCTCAGAGAATTAGCAGTTGGGCATCTACTCTCTGAAGGAGTGATTGAATCAACCGAAGAAATTACAGAGGTTGTTCTGAACGAGCATGAAAACACCTGTCACGTCAAGCTGAAGGCAAACATCAATGTTGGAGATCGCGTAAGGCTTTCTAGGCTTCATGCACGTGTCATTACTTCAGCTTGTGGAGGCAGCTCGCCTTATCAGTATACCGGAGTGACTCCCAAGGTCAAGTCAAATCTAACAGCTGAGGCCCAAGTCATATTTGACAGCGTTAACCAGCTTAACTTCAAAGCTGAAGGGTTCAGGAAAACTGGGGGCTTTCATGTTGCCGCCATCTACAGCAACGATGGGTCTTTATTGGCGCTAGCTGAAGATGTTGGACGGCATAATGCTGTGGACAAAGCAATAGGCTTTGCTGCTATAAAAGAAGTTGATTTTGGGGAGTGTTTCCTGGCTTTGAGCGGGCGGATGTCGGGCGATGTGGTCTTTAAGGCGGCAAAGGTTGGTTTGCCGATTATCGCCTCGCTGGCAGCGGCGCTTTCATCGGGGATTGCTTCAGCTGAAGCATCGGATGTGTGTCTGGCTGGTTTTGTCCGAGGGAAACGCATGAATATCTACACAGGAGCCGAGAGGATACGGTTCTGAAAAATCATGATGCGCTAGTGAAAAAACTAACCCGCGACTTCTTCATCAAACGACTCAGTTTATCTGGTAGCGAACCACGATTGACGTAACAGCGATGCCTCGCGAGCCTTCACACTAAGGAAATGATCGCCGCCAAATGTTTAATTCTGTTGGCTTTCCGAATCTATTCTTAAATATAACCCTCTAGTCTCTAATGATAAGGTCGGTTTCGATGTTGCAGCAGAAGTTGCACGTTACTCTTCTCACTGGTCGAACTATTGAGCAAGGCGTAGGCAAGGAACATGGAAAAGCATCGCGCGAATATTTCGAAGCATGCTCGATGGTATACATGGATGGAGAAGACATGAAGAAACTGGGAATAAGAGAGGCAGACAACGTTCAGATAACTACGCCAAACGGCTCCGTTGTCCTGCGAGCGGTCAAATATCCTCGGGCTTCAACTCCAGGCTTAGTCTATATTCCTTATGGACCGTGGGCTAATGCCATTACGAGCAACGAGACGACAAGCATCGGGATGCCCTCTTTCAAAGGGACACCCGCAGAGGTTGAACCAGCCTTAGACAAACCCGTGCTCACAATGGAGGAACTCCTGCGGAGCGAGTTTGGGAGATAGCAAAAATGTCCATAGTCCAATCTGTAACATGCCCAATATGTGGTTGTTGTTGCGACGACGTTGAATTGACTGTTGAGAGCAACAAAATAGTCAAAGTCAAGAACGGTTGCTCTTTGTGTGAATCCAAGTTTCTAGGTTTCAACAGTGAGCACCGGATCAAGACGCCGCTGATCCGTAAGGATGGCAAGCTAGTTCCGGTATCCATGGATGAAGCAGTCCACAAAGCCGCAGAGATTCTTGCCAACGCGAACTACCCTATAATCTATGGATGGAGCTCAACGAATTGTGAAGCACAACGGGTTGGCATTGAATTGGCCGAGGAAATAGGAGCAGTAAACGATAACACTGCCGTGGTGTGTCATGGCCCGAGCATGTTGGGCGTTCAAGAGGTTGGGCTGCCATCCTGTACGTTGGGACAAATCAGGCACCGGGCAGACTTGATTATTTATTGGGGGTGTGACCCATGGAGTGCGCATCCCAGGCATTTGGAAAGGTATACTAGCTTCACCGAGGGCAGGTTTGAGAAAAGCGAGTGGAAAACATACGTAGGGAAGTTGAAGGCGCAAGCGGGTAAGAAGAAGATGCAAAGTATAGAAAGGCTTGGGATAGTGACTAAGCCGCGGCATCAGCATCCTGAGGCTTGCCAGGTTGAGGGTCTTCCTCCAGGCATGGCTGAGAAAGGAGGACGCAAACTAATAATCATCGACGTTAGGAAGACCATGTCTGCTGAGATGGCTGACTACTTCATCCAAGTGGAGCCCAACAAGGACTTCGAAGTCATGCAAGCGCTGAGAGCATTGATCAATGACGAAGAACTCGATGTCGACAAAGTTGCCGGCGTACCCGTTGAGTACCTGCGGGAAGTAGCCGATGCTATGGTAAACTGCGAGTTTGGAGTGATCTTCTT
>CAZWBY010000029.1:0-1301 GCA_964632825.1 uncultured Candidatus Bathyarchaeia archaeon | reverse complement strand
ACGACAATAATGAACCCTTCAATGCCGCCGTTGGAGGCGAAGCACACGCATGAAGAGTTGAACGACACGCCGATGCTTGACAAAGCCAGTTACCCCTTGCTCGGCGACTGGTGGTTTGTTCTGGAGTACCTATCGAAAGGCGACTTGGAAGGCTGTGCTAGGCATGTTGCGTGGATTCTTGAAATCACGAAAGGATATGCCATAAAAATCGTCAATCCTGGGGGATTGGAATCTTGGGGTTTTGGACACAACGTGCAATGCATTCACGATCAAGTTCCCAACTTTTGCATAACACCTCGCGAGATAATAACTGGTCTTGCCAAAGTCAACAAGATGCTGAATCTGCCTCATTCTATTCATCTTCACACGAACAACCTCGGCGTGCCTGGGAACTATGCTTGTACTCTCTGCACTATGAAAGCGCTAGAAAAGGTGCCGTATGAAGGGAAACCCGTGGCTCACATTACTCACTTGCAGTTTAGCAGTTTTGGAGGGGATGATTGGGGGACAATGCGCTCAGGTGCTGAAGAGATCTCCAAATACATTAACGCTCACAACCACATGACCTTTGACATGGGACAAGTAATTTTCACGGACACGACTACCATGACGGCGGATGGCCCGTTTGAATACACGCTTTACGGGCTGAGTGGGCACAAATGGGTTAACGGCGACGTGGAGACCGAGACAAGCGGCGGCATCATACCTTTTCACTACAAGCGCAACAACGCTGTTAACGCCACACAGTGGTCCATCGGTCTTGAGCTTGCGTTATTGATTGAGGATCCGTGGAAGATGTTCATGACTACAGACCACCCTAACGGTGGACCGTTCATTGCTTACCCTAAAATCCTCGCTTGGCTCATGAGCAAGAAGGCGCGGATGGCTACTTTGAAAAGATGTCACAAGAAGGCGCAGAAGTTGAGTCTTCTGCCGTCGATAACTCGCGAGTTGAGTCTGTACGAATTAGCGATAGTGACTCGTGCAGGTCAAGCTAAGGCGCTGGGGCTTAAAAACAAGGGGCACTTAGGCGTGGGCGCGGACGCTGACGTCGCCATCTTCAACGTGAATCCAGAGACAATGGACATAGCGCGGAAATACAAGCCTGTGCGGCGAGCCTTCGCGAGCGCTGCCTACACGATTAAAGATGGAAATGTTGTCGTCAAGGACGGCGAAGTCGTGCAGCACGCAGATGGGCGAACCATGTGGCTTGACGTAGAAACGACGGAAGAAGTGAAAGTTGACGAGGATATGAAACGCCGATTCAAGGAATACTGGACAGTAGAGTACGATAACTATCC
>CAZWBY010000028.1:2826-14849 GCA_964632825.1 uncultured Candidatus Bathyarchaeia archaeon | reverse complement strand
GAATCTTCTGACCCAGAGTATGACAATATTTTGTATATCCATAACCCGATGGGGCAGCGGGGTCATAGCCCTCGCTTCGCAGGCTGCCTGTTTCGTAGTAGTCTCCAGGCATCGGAACGCTCTCGCCAAATGGATTGATGATTAACGCGTTTTCGATTCTTTCCTCAGCTGCTGCTGTTATTTTGGCACCAGTCAGCAGCTGCCCAAGCTGGTCTGTGTTCTGGACCATTACTGTCTCAACAAAATAAGGAGAAAGAAGCTGGTAGAAATCTTCGGCTAAGCTATGGGCTGTGTAGCCTGTTATCCACCATCCATTTGCGTCGCTACAGTTGAGTATATATAGCGTCATTCCTCCCGCGTTTTCACCCACTTTCTCAGGAGTAACATTAAAAGTAACGTTTGAAGAGGCAAGCAAATAGGAAGTTGCATCCGAAGTTGAACCCAAATCCGCAACATTCGAAATGCTCTTGAGATTATCATACAACTGAGCTCCGTTTTCCTGAGTTCCCACATCATAAATCGTCAGATTATACAACGTGTTGGTTGGCAAACTAGCAGCAAGAGCGACTTCAACAGCGCCCCACAGCGTAGAGTTGTCAATATCGAAAGCAGCTGTGCTCAAATCATATTCCGTATCCAATAATTGCAAAGTCGTGTAAGCCATTCTCCTGAGGTCCATAGGTGAAACTTCTCTGGGCCAAGGCAAAACCGCATAGTAGGAAGCAGCAACAAAAGCCCCCGTCATGATGACTATCACCATCAGAACCTCAACAGTACGCATCATCAGCCGTTCACCTGGTATCCATCATTGCTCCATAAGGAAAGCTTGGCTTGATACGAAATGCCCCCAACTGTAACCTGACGAATGTCAGTGGCAACCCATTCCTGCTTGAAAGGATCGTCTCCAAAGGAGACAGGCACCCCAAGAGAGTTTATCCCCCAAGGCATCATGACAACCCCACCTTCAACTGCACTCTTCTTGTAGGTAATGATCAAGATTCCAGAATCTTCAGGAGGAACATACAGAACCTCGTAGGGCTTGCCTTCTCCGTAATTCAGCTGACCTGTAGAATAGTTGAGCGGCATCTCCCTGAAGGTGAAATCCTTTGCCGAGTAGACGAATGTGGCGTTATACTTAATTTCAGCAACAGGAGGAGGAAAGATGGCAACATCATAACTGTGCGCCAGGATTACACGCCCCTCAGAAATGCTGTCCACCAAGGGAATGACATATTCGTGATCTTCATCAGAAACTCGATGGCAGTATCCCACTCCAACCAAACCGCTAAGATGAGCATAAACAACAATCGAGTAGCAGATGTTTTCATCATCGACCTCATTCAATTCTAGACTCGCAAAGCCCTTAGAGTCTGTGGTGGTTGTGTTATATTCCAAAACGTATGCGGGGTTACCACCACCTAACTCAACAGTCATAAAACAATAAGTCAATCTAGCATTAGCAAGTGGAAAGCCTTGCCCGTGAACATTCACAAACAATCTGAGTGGATTTGCTGGTTGACTTGGATCTTCAGTGATGGTGACCTCAACTATGGGGTTCAAGGCAAGCTGAAAACCACAGGTGTTGTTGATTCCAAGAAGTTCTGAAGCCAACGAATAGTTGATGCCGGCTGATGTAGACAGGAGCAGGAAAGTCTTGGAGTCCAGAGTTATGTTGTTGTAGTATGAACCGGTTTTCGGATAATAGACAAGATCGCCTGAGGCTCCAGGTGATGAAGTCAACCGCATTAGCGAGAAGGGGCTAAGTCTATACTGCGTAAACTCTGGATCTTGAACGCCAAAACCAGTAGGATCAATATCAGCCTGGCCCCAGTCTATTGGAATGCCCGGATTTAGCATCATGTAATCGAGCAGATCAGTAACTTTCGTAGCTATTGTCTTGTGCTGCTGATATACAGCAGCTGTTTGAATTGTCTGATTGAAAAGACCAATGAATAACAATACCGCTGCCATGAAAGCCGTAATGGCGACAAGATGGTCTATGGTTGCACTCGCCATACTTACGTATCTCCTTCGAAAGACAGTCTAACAATGGTATGTGTGCCATTCCAGTATTTTTGAGCGGTTACGCCCGCACTGGTTGAGTTGCTCATAAACCTAGAACTCTCGACCCAGTCTACATCTGGTCCTAACTTAACGGACGCTGTCGCTCTGATGTCGGTTCCCAGAAGGCGAAGCGTAATATCTAGGGTTTTTGTCGAATTCGGATCGACTACAGATCGTAGAGTCGCGTTCCCGACATAGGCGTAGCCTTCTATGAAGGGCGAAATATCTAAGTCATTTGAGATTGTACCAGTTGATATTGAAGCATGGCCAAGAGAAGAATGAATTTGTTGCAGAAGACTGCCCACGTGGCTGGCTGTTTCTTCAAGAGCAATCGTTCTGCGAGAGTCTGTCCAGTTGTCCATGATCAAGGTGGCAGTCATCGGAAAGAGGAATATCTGCAGTATCAAGATTGGCATCATGATCATGTATTCGATTGCGATTTGTACCAAGTATTCCCCTCCATGGCTAGAACTTACCCAGAGTAACAACAACTTGCCCTGTGTAAAACTCAACAACTGAATCGGCAACGATGTTAGGAACTTCTATTGTCGCACTCTCAAAGTTAAAGAAACCAGCATCGAATCCCGAAGGCCCGTTCGGGAACGTGACACTGATTCTAACCCCATCAACACCGCTTAGAGTCAACTTCTGTATGTCATTGCCTGTCATCGTTATTGATTGGGATAAGTGAGGATTCGAACTTGCAGGCACGAGAATAGGAAGATAGAACTTGTAATATCTAGTCGAACTTCCCTCTGATCCAGCAATCGTTGCGTTCAACATTCGTATTGAGGGAACGACAACCACTCGAGTGTAAGAACCGTCACTCATAGGAAGCTTTTCAATACAAAACACGTGACTGACAGGTGCAGTAGATCCTTGCTGCAGGAAAGAGCCGTTGGAAGAAGGCAATATGCGATCAAAGTAATTGTTGCCAACGGAATACTTGTCCACCGGCATCTTGAACATCACCATACCAGTTACATTGGTGAGCTGAGGTGCCCAAACTCCCCCCTTTAGAGTTTCGAAGGTGTAGCTCACAGCTGCACTCTGGTAGCCTATGCTTCCATAACTACTCGAATAGCGAACTGTCTGAGTTCGCCCGATCGTCCACGCGATGTCGTCAATCTGAAGACCTGCAGTAAGCATAAACTGCCTGTTGGAGCTAAACTCGTTCTCAGCCAGTCGCACGTCCAGGAAATTGTTGGCATAGGTCACCGCCACAAGAACCAGGACGACGACAGCTGCTGTAAGAATCACAGTTGACACTGCCGGAGCCATGGCTTTCTTGTTCTTTCGTATACTTCGCGAATTGTAGGATTTCATACCTTTCTCTGCTCCTGTCACATGCCTATGAACATCGGCACTACCTTGGACGCCACCGCTGCAATAACTACGAGTATTGTCCCATGCTTGAAACCAGACGCCACTGATTCGTCACTTATCTTTCCCGCTACAATGCCGATTAGGTAACTGTGAAAGATCACTGATGTCAACATTATTGTTTTCATCTGGCTGAAATCCTTCGGCGAACTGGCCTGGCCCGGAATGTTCATCGTCAAAGTCCCCGTCGTGAAGCTCATCATCATGACTGTTGTGGCGACAAGCAAGATCGAAGCCAGATAGGGCATGAAAATGTACGGGCGTACCGACATCTTCTTTTCCTTCTCAACTTCCTGAGTCAAGTTGTTGAACCTAGCAAGCGACTCGATCATGGCGATCGTTCCACCGCCCACATCGATAGTTTCCACGAGCAGGAACATAACTAGTTGAGTCATCCAGCTCTTAGTTCTCTTCACGAACTCCATTATGACACGCTTTACAGGAATGCCCCAGGATATCTCTGAGCTAATCTTGCGCAGTTCCTTGCTAAACACCCCATACTCTCGACTGGCCAAGCTTTCTATACATTTTTCTGGCGACAACCCAGTTTTGCGGACTTCGGTCAAGTCTCTCAGGAAGCTGTTTATGCCTTGTTCTAGTCCAGTCCTCTGCTTCGACAACTTCATGGCGACGACGGAAGCTGGTGCAGTAGCGACGAACAATGATATGGCAACAGCTGACGGCAGATCGATGATTGACGGAAGTGCGCTGAATAAGGGGATGTTCACGAGATCCATGAAATTCGTAAGTGCTAGGAAGAGAATTGCGCCAATTGCACCACCTATCCCGTAGACTTTGTATGGACGCATATCCGTGATCGGGGACTTTGGTTGCATGCTGTGCGCCATGTAGATGAACATCATCGACAACAACGGGGTGAACAAGTACGTGTACAGTATTATTCCGGAGTACAACGATGCGCCGGTGCTGTAGATTGCGTCAACGCTGAACAATATGTAGAAGCAAAGCGACATCATGACCATGACTATGATGAATGTCTCCAACAGCATCCCAAGACGTTCTGCCGCGGCTTTGACGCGAAGAGCTCTTGTTTTGAATATGTCTTCTGCTTTCCTCTCAAGAAAGTGACCTATGTCTCCGCCTATGATGACCGTTGATGCGTAGCCTGAGAGGAAGTCGCTAAATATGTCCAGCGGATTCTTTCGCGCTGCGATTTCAAGCGCGCTCAGAGGGTCAACTCCGAAGATTTCTACGTCTTTGAGGATTTCCCTTGCCTCGCCTTGCATGGCGGGCATCAGATCTACTCCTGAAAGCCGTTTGAAGCTCGTGTATGGTGCTATGCCTCCTGAAGCCATAACGCTGATGTAGGCTGCAGCGAAGGGCATCTCTCGTTCCAAGCCAGTCGCTCTATCACTGGCTTTGTTCATCGGAATGAAGAGAAAAGCAACTAGAATGTATAATGGAAATGGAAGGAGAAAGAGCATGGGCATGAACCCAAAAAAGTAGAAGATCAAACCTGCTGCGACAGAGACTGGTATAGTCATAACTGCCAGTAGCAGCATCAGTGAGATGTAAGTTTCAGGGTAGATCCTGATTTTTGCTTTCTCAAGCTTATTCTTTAGTGAAGAAGTGTGCTTCAGAAATTTGGGAGCCAAGCCTCCGAAGAGGCGGAAGGAAAAGCTCTCAAGCTTCTTTAGAAGGGGCAACCTTCAGTTCCTCCCCGGATAGCACCTTTTCGTAGATGTTCTTGGGTCTTGCGTAGTATTCTGCGATTATTGCGGCAACATCTTTGTAGCTTCTTATGTTCCGTTCTCGCATCCAGTGCAGGACATCCTTGCGTCTGTTAATCTCGTCGATTAGGGCTTGTTTGGTTATGCCTTGGCGCTCGGCCATTGAGGAAATCAGGACGCTATCTTCCAGGTTCATTTTGTGTTCGTCCTTGGCTGGCTGCCAACTGAACGTAGTTCGATAGTCTTCGTAGTCCGCGATCTCGTTGACATTAATTACGCGTCTGAACGCTTTCTTCACGCCATCTTTTGTCAGGTGAACGCGCTGCACAGAGAAAACAATGTTCATTAGCGGGATGTATGCTGGTGAAATTTCCATAGGCTTCTGAGTCAGACGTTTTATCGCTGAGCCCAAGTTCTCTGCGTGCATCGTGCACATGCCGCCGTGCCCTGTAGCTAGAGCTTGGAAAAGAACGTATGCTTCTTGACCTCTGACCTCGCCTACGACGAGTATGTCCGGACGATGCCTCATTGAGGTTTTGACGAGATCAAAGAGGGCGACTTCGCCCACGCTGCTTCCGCCTAAGCCATAGCTTTGTCTGGCTATTAGGGAAACCCAGTTTTCCAGGGGTAGGTTAAGTTCAGCTGTCTCTTCTATCGTGATTATCTTGCTGCCCGGTTTGATGAGGCAGGCCATTGAGTTGAGGGCTGTTGTTTTTCCGGCTGCGGTTCCTCCCAGAATCATGATTGATGACCGGTTTTCTAGGGCTGCCCAGAAGTAGGCTGCCATTTCCTCAGAAAATGTGCCAATGTTGATTAGGTCAATAATTGAGTAGGGGTCTTCTCTGAATTTTCTAATCGTGAAAGCTGTTCCGAACGGAGTGATTTCTCGCCTGTAACAGACTGCGAGTCTGTGTTTGCCAGGTAGGGAAGCGTCGACTATGGGAAATGCCGAGCTGACGTGTTTTCCTCCCATGTGTACAAGTTTGACGACCATGTTGTCGAGGACTTCGTCGCTTTCTAGTTCGAGGTTTGTCTCAATGCTTTCGTAGTTGCGATGCCATATGTAGACTGGTTTCTTGACTCCGTCGCAGGAAATGTCTTCGATGTTTGGGTCGCGCATGAGGGGATCGATTTTTCCAAATCCAACGAGGTCGCGTTCGGCGTGGTAGAGGATTTTGTACCATGAAACGTCGGGTAGCCAGCCGAGGCTAATTCGGTATTTGTCGACTATTTTCTTGGCTTCTTCTGCGAAGAATTTGCGAGGATCTGCTATTGCCTCTTTTGGAGACTCTATTTCAGCAAGGAGAATGTCGAGTATGCGGTCGTACACGCCTCTTTCGAGCGGATCGAGCTGGAGCTCGTCTAGTATGTACTTGAATTCACCCGTTTTTGGGTTTTGAACTATTGCCACGTGTGAGAATGGTTCGTAAAGTGGGTATCTTTCCAGTACTTTGAGCCCTTTTTGTAGCGGTTTGGGCGCTGCTGGAGGAGCTTGGATCTCTTCCGGCTGTTTTTTAGGACTTGCTGGTTTCCTGATTTTTTTGAGTCCAGATAGGCGCAGCTTGGCCATTGTTGGTTCTCCGTAACCCTAACTGCGACCCCCACTCTATTAAATATTACGTCTCAATAGATAATATTGCAGACACGTTTAACACAAATACATAACACGCATAAAGAAACAGACTGCCCACCAAACAAAGCACGGCAACCAGGATCCAGTCGTCCTAATGCCCCGCGTCACCCTTTTGAAGGGTTAAGAATTGCCAAATATGCTATTGCAGTATTTGGCAGTATCTGAGCGGGTCGAATTGCGATCTCGTCATACAATGAATGCGTCTTTTCCCTAACGGACGCGAGAATTTCTGAAAAAATATGCTTGTTTCAAATATCTCAGAAAAAAATCTGTTGCAAGTTAGATTCCAAAAACAAATAAAGAAAGGGAGGAATCCCTCATTTTGTTGAGGGTTCTTAACCTGCGATTTTTCGGCGCATTAGTACTAAGCAAAGTATCGATGCAATTGCTGCTACGAGTGCTAGGATCACTGCGATCCATATTGGCAGATTAACCGCGCCTGGAACAGCGTCAACTGATGTTTGGACTTCAGCTACATCTGCTTGGAGTGTGCCTATGCTGGTTTGTATCGTTGCTACTTTTCCGTCTGTTGCTGTGACTGTTCCCTGGAGAGTTCCAAGGTCTGTTTGTATTGTTGCAACACCGTCTTTTATGCTGGTTACTGTTGTTCCAATCGAGCTCAGGCTGCTAGTTATTGTTCCGACGCTTGTTGATATTGTGCCCATTGTGCCGCTGACGCTTGATAGTGTTCCGCTGATGGATGACAAGCTTGTCTGTAGTGTTCCGATGGAAGTCTGTACTGTAGCTACGGCGCCTTTTACTGTATCTACGCCGCTGCTGATGCTGGTTATCTGTGGTTTTATCGCTGACACGTCAGTACTGATCGTTCCGACACTTGTGGCTAGTGTTACCATGTTGCCGTTGATTGCGACTACGGTAGCATTTATAGCGCTCAGTTTCTGGTCCATGCTCATGAGAAGCGCAGAGGAGTTTCCTGAGAGTCCTGAGAGGCCTGTTATTGTATTGTTTATCGATGTTAAGAGAACCTGTGTGTTATCGCCTGTGACGTTGAACAGAACGTAGTTTGATGCTGGCATTAGTATTTCGCCGCCTTTGTACAGTGAGAACACGTGTGTTCCTGAAGTGAATCCTGCTGCAACGAACTGTAGGTTGATGTCGCCTGTACCGTTAGCAACTATGCTTGTTGGATAGTCAGAAGGATACGGATCCACGCCTACGTAGCGGTTGTCAATGTTTGGTGTATAGCTGCCAGTTGGATCGAGTCCTGATCCGTATACATTCACTACGGCACCGTTGTTGGTGAAGGAAGATGGACTTACGACGAGCGTCGGTGTTACGTAGAAGATTTTTGAAGCGGTTGTTCCTGTTACGTTAGCTGTTGCAGTGACCGTGCGGTTTCCGCCTGCCTCGTGTGGAACTACAAAGGTTGTTGTGAACTGACCTGAAGCGTCTGTGAGTCCCCATGCAATAGCATACGGTGAGCCTGAGTAAGGAGTCCATGCCACCGTTATGTTATAGACGTTTGTTCCAACGGATCCTGGGAATCCAATGCCTGCTGCCGTTACAGTTATGCCGACTGGACCACTTGAGGGAGTTAGCGTCAGTGTTGGTGTGACATTTATCACCAGGAAGAAGCTTACGCCGGCATCTTGAATTGCCACCCAGTGTGCGCCAACAATTGTTGTGGGCACAGTGATGACTGTATCGAAGCCGCCGGTTGAGTTAACTGTTGCAGTTGCGATGCTTGTTGCGCCATCCCATAGGATATTTGCAGTACCTGGGTAGAAGTTCAAGCCAATCAGTCTTACTGTTTCGCCGACTTGCTTTGAAACTGGTATGTCTGTCGCGTTGCCGTAGAGATTAGTTGCTGTGCTTGTGTTTATGCGTTTAAGCCCTCTTGGGTTCTCGTTGTAGGTAACGTTGTATCCGTCACCTGTGGTGTATTTTGCATTGAAGATTATCGGTGTTGGGACAAATGCTGAGTCGCCTGCTGGTGTTACGATCAGTTTCAGATCGGGAGCAGCCAATGAGTAGTTGAATTGGCCTAGGGCGTTTGCCGGAACAAGGGATTCAATTGTTATTTTGTTGAATGGTGATGTCGTGTTGTAGTAGGTCAGGTTTACTAGTGCATTCGCTGCAAAGGCAAATCCTTTCAGCAAAAGTGCACGTCCGCCTGGACCTGAAGTCGGTGTAACCGTGAGTGTGCCAACAACTGTGATGCTGGTGTCTGTAACTGCGACAGAGGTTGAAAGCCCGTCGAATGCTTTGATGTAGTATGCTCCGCCAGCAATGTTGAGCGGAATTGATCCGTTAACCCAGCTATTTCCGACCTTCCAAGACATTCCACTTCCAGTAGGACCTGGGTACGTGGAAACAACAACGGGGTCAGTTAAGTTAACGAGGTCAAATGTTGCCGAGTAAACGTCGCCTGTCATGTCTGAGAAGCCGTTTGTGCTTAGAAGCAGGTAGAATTGACCGCCGGACCACGTTACTCCACCGAAGTGGAGGTTTACGTTACCTCCGGCAGGGACAGGTACACCCAGAGGACTCGGAGCAGGAGCTGCGACATTAATGCGTATGTAGCCTGTTGATGCGTTTACGGTTAATGGAAGAACAGCTATGATCATTGCCATTAGCAGTATTGAAGTCAAAGCTTTTGCTTTTATTTTCTGCATTTTTTCTTTATCTCCTATTTTTTATATCGCGTACCACTATATCGTGTATATTACTATATAATCTTTCTGTAAACAGAATAAGCTTTGAGGAGCAAATTTGTATACAAGCCTTAGGGCTGTATACTTTCCTATTTATGAGGGTATATACATGCATGTTAGGGGGCGTGGCAAAAACCTAGCGTTTGGACTCTATGATTATCATTCCCTTCAGATAATCAGTCTTTTCAGTCTTGTAGCCTAGGCCGTCCATAACGCCTTCAATATACTTGGCGAGCAATTCGGTTCCAGCTTTTGATAGCACTGTTGATACACATCTCACTTTTACGGAGTCGCCGAGATCTTTCACTTCCACCTCATTCAAGTCCCATCTGCTAAGCTCTAGGAAACGCCCGAGAGTCTCCACAGGGTTCTCAGACTTTTCCTTCAAGTATTTCCCATTCCACCTTCCACTGTCAAACCATTTAGCTATCAGCTGCTCTCGCATATCAGGGTAGACGGAATCAACCAGAAAATCGAGCACGTCGGAAGGCACAAAGACTCCGCCCAGAACTCTGTGGGTTTGCATAACGTTGAAGAAATCGGCAACCTGTTTCACATCGTATCCTTCTTCGTTTACTCTAACAGACTGCTTCAAAGCGTCCTCAACCAACTTGGTCATAGACTCACCCTTGTCTTTGGAAACCCTTGCCATCCCTTCGACGAGGGCCTCGGAAACGTAGACGAGTTTCTTGCCTTTACCTCTTGCCATCGGTTCCCCTCTTAGTGCCCTCCAAGCGTATGTTTCCTTTGCCTGTCTCCTTATACGTTACTTCATAGTCCAGAGCTTCCAGGATACCCTCCAGGAAACGGGTGAAGAGAAGGGTATACGATTCTGAAAACCTAGGGCTAAGCACTCGCACCGAGATATCCTTGCCTGTTTTTTCTAGCGTGAACTCGGGAACGTTCCAGCTGAATGCTTTCATATCCTTTCTGATAGCTCCAAACGGGTCTTCAATCCCCTTCGTATCATATTGTTTGCCAATCCAACCGCCGGCTTCAAACCAAGTTTTCAAGGTTTTTTCTCTAGCTCTCTCGTAGGCTATTTCAGCAGTATCGTACAACAGACTCTCCAGAATCAGTGTGAAACTCGCGTTCCTGGCCGCTCTTATTAGTCCGTAAGTGTCTACAGCTTTTTCAAGGCTTATGCCCATATCCTCTGCACTTATAGCCAACCCCAACAGGTTGTTTATCATCCCGAAAATGGTAAATCCTTTGTTCGCCGCAATCTTGCTGAATTTGTCAGCCAAATCCTCCCTTGCAGCCAGCATTTTCCGTTTGCCACTTGCCATACATCCCCAACCTTCGCGAGACTATTGTCCTCAAATATTATGTCTTTCCCCTAAAAGAGCTTAGCCTATTCTGCGTCCATTTTTCTTGTTGATCGTGAAGATTTTGGGACCGGTTGGGAGTTCTTGGCCTTCAACGGAACCGAAGCCTTGAAGAAGTTGTTCGCGTTCCAACCCAGACACTGTGCCTTCATTGAAAGTCAGGCAGGTCACAATGTTTTTAGGCAGTGCCGCAGTGCAAACTGTAGCAACCCAAACCGAAACTAGAGTAAAGGCAAATGTCTGAAACACACTATGGAAGCTTCGAAGCGAACGCGTTCCAGCAGACAGACTTTGAGAAGATCACGCAAGTCGTCTTAGCAGAATTCCAAGTGGAAGAAGCATTACTGAATCAAGGAGCACCCACTTATTACTTAAGGATGCCGCAGGAAACCAAACAACCATTCCTAAGATTGCTGCAAAAACTCGAGGAAATGAAGCTCACCGCTTTTCTAAGAAGACGAGACCAGCGAGTTGTCCTAACGGTTTTCGCAAAACCCCCAATCAAGCCAACAAATCCAGTAACATATTGGATTCTGTTTATTGCGACTGTCGCAACCACATTCATAACGGGCTACGTGAGCTTCCAGAGCGGCGGAATGGACCCAATCTTAAGCGGCGCAGCCTTTTCCGTCGCCATCATGACAGTTCTGGGCTTACACGAAATGGGTCACAAACTGACTGCGAACAAGAAAAGAGTTGAAGCCACGTTGCCCTACTTCATTCCTGGGCCTCCGCCACTGGGAACGCTGGGAGCAGTTATCATGCAGAAATCACTGCCGCCAAACAGAGATGCCCTTTTCGATATAGGCGCGAACGGCCCTATCGCGGGTTTCCTGGTAGCGCTGGTTTTTAGCGCAGTAGGTTTAACTCTTTTGGTCCCGATAACGATGCCGCCTGACGGAAATACGCTGACCCTGATTCCAGTCAGTTGGTTGATTCTGACGCCCATTCTGGATGGGCTGAATCTTGTCCCGCAACTAGTAGCGCCTTTCAATGCTTGGGCCTTGCATCCAATAACATGGGCAGGATGGGCAGGAATGGTAGTCACCATGTTAAACCTGCTTCCAGCCGCAATGTTAGACGGAGGTCACGTTGCCAAATCCATGGTACCTGATAAGTATCGTTACCTCTTGACAATTGCATCAGTGGCAATTCTGGTCCTATCAGGGTCGCAATTCATGTTTTTCGCGTTCATCGTGGTCTTCATGTCGTTTATCAAACATCCTGGACCTCTAGATGACGTTTCCGG
>CAZWBY010000028.1:0-2726 GCA_964632825.1 uncultured Candidatus Bathyarchaeia archaeon | reverse complement strand
TCTAGTGCTTTCTAGCTACTCCTTCGATAGGAGCCTCAAAGCCTGTCAGGACTATTTGGCTTTTGCAGCTGCTGCATTCTATGACAAGTTGCACTAGTTGATCGTTCATTACTTTGGTGTTAACTATTCTATAGACTTCTTCAGTTTCATCTTCAGGCGAAATAACCGTTCCGCATTTAGGACAAGGAAATGCACCATCACCATCCATCACTGCCAAATCAATAGAGTAGGGCATGTCTGCGGTTCCCAAATTCTTTTTCGACATCTTTTGTTCACCTTTATTTTGATGGTTCATGGATGCCTGTTAACAATAATTAACCATTATGAATCTCCAATCAATATTGCTCGCCTAGAAACAACTGAGGAAGCCTGCTTCTCACATTATTGGACCTCAAGGCTCTCTGGTGAAATGTAGTCACCAAAACTGGTTTTGGCTTTGAGGAGGCGTTCCCGCTGCAGATAGAGTATGCCGAAGAGTTCCAATGGCGTGTCGGAAACATTTTCCTGATAGAATTTTTGTACGCGCTCGATTTTGGCGAGGTTTTCAGGAACCCGAATAGTGAACTGCTTTACATATTCCTCTTTCCTGTAGTCTTTCTTGAGCACCCATTTGAAGATGCGGCGAAGATCGTCGTATTTCGGCAGGTAACCGGTAGGTGACTCAATTGCTTCGACCTCGTCATGCACGCGTTGTTCCATCCATTTCAACCAGACATGCTTATCTTGGATAGCGTTCACAAAGGTGCCATTGTCCCGCAGGAAGTAGTTTACTCCGAAAACAACAGGGGGCTTCTTGAGTTTTTTTGCAAACCCCAAGTTGTTGCGAATGTTCTGCCCGAGAGGAATCGAAATGAAGTCCTGGATGCTCATCATGTTTATCTCTGGTACGCCTTCCTCGCCTATTGTGGCAAAAGTTGTTTCAGTCTCTAGAGACGCGCCGTAAGCAATAATTCCATGTTCCCAATTGAAGCTCTGCTGGACAGGCACATAGGCTTTGGCGTCTCTGCCACCGTAGATTACTCCTCGCAACTCGACGCCTGAAGGATTATCCAGCTCAGGATCACAGTTCTCGAGCGCCCTCAGTGCTACAGCATAGCGAGCGTTTTTGTGCGCGGCCGGAATCTCATTGCCTAGCTCGTCTTTTTTTCCTTCAAACCAAGATCCGGAAAAGTTTGTTCCATCCTTCGGAGTCTCGCTGCCCATACCTAGCCAGTAAGGCCTGCCATCTTTTATCAAAACATTCGAGAAGACTATCTCGCCCGAGTGAGTAAGAACTTTGTAAATAAGAGCATCATCTCTCGGGTTGACATCTTGAATTATGCCGAAAATACCAGCCTCCACGTTCACAGCACGAGCAACCGAATCAATATCGCGAATGTAGGCAATGTCGTCACCTAGAATGGTTTCTCCGGGCAACATTGCGGTTGAAGTCTTGCCACAAGCACTTGGAAAGGCACCTGCAAAGTATGTCTTGCGATTGTTTGGTCCATGAACACCCATCAGCAGCATGTGCTCCGCCAGCCAACCCTCATAGCTGGCTTTTCTTATCGCTAGCCTGAAGGCCAACTTCTTGAAACCAACAGAGTTCCCCGCATATTGAGTGTTTACACTGTAAATCGTGTTATCCATGTTATCGACATAGATGCGCTTTTTCTCGTGCTCCAAACTAACCATGTCCTCATTCAGTCTTCCGGCTGAATGGAGCACGCGGAGAAAATCACTTTTCGGACCAGCTTTTACGAACTGTGCATGACCTGTCCTGTAAAGAAGGTCTTCAGAGTGAGCAACATACCACGAGTCAGTACATTGCAGACCCAGAATTGTAAACAAAGAATCCGGCGGACCCAGAGAAATGAAGCGAACAATCATTGTTCGACCATTCATCGAGTCCTTGAGCAAACCTCGGACCTCAGCCAAACCTTCTTGCCGGTCAATCTGGTTGAGGGCTTTGCTGAGCGAAAGGCCTCTGGGAACAAGGTATTTTGTGGCTTGCCGGTCTCGTCCCTGGTCGTATTCACCGTCGAAGTGTACAGTGTGACCAGGAAGGGTCAGTATTGCTTTTTCTTCACCGCTGGCTATTGCCTGTCGCCTAACGTGTGCAATGTCCTCGGCGGAATCGCTGCAGATGAAGATGCGTTCAGGATGGCAGAGGTCACTTGCTTTGGCGATGAACTCGTGAACATTAGGATTGGCGATTTCGCTTAATTTCCTGTAGTCATCTTTGCTGAGTTTAGGCTGCAAAACTTCAAGATAGGGATTCATGAATTCCAACGTTCGTTCTTTTCCTTGTTTTTTATTTTGTTCCTGTCTTTGAGTTTAGAGTTTTGGAAATAAACCTTATGGAGAGAGGCAGATTCACACACTTTGTTTCCGAAGGTACTTCATCCAAATCAGAGCTCATGAACTATGCCAGGCACCCTTGGAAACGGTTGCGTTTCGCCTACGTGTTTTACTCCTGTTATCCAACCAACGAGTCGCTCCATACCAATGCCAGCGCCTGCGGATTGCTTGATTTTTCCCTCTTTGGCAAGTTTCAGCAATAACGCATAGTTCTGCTTGTTTACCTTGTCTCTTTCGATCTTGCTCAGTATTTTGCTGTATTCCCATTCTCTTTTGGCGCCTGACAGTACTTCGCCACATTCAGGCATGAGGAGATCATAGTTGTCCCATTTGCCAGTATCGAAGTCTTCGTAGTCATAGAATTCTCGTGGTATGTTCGTTATCCA
>CAZWBY010000027.1:12582-15042 GCA_964632825.1 uncultured Candidatus Bathyarchaeia archaeon | reverse complement strand
TTTTCGAAGGGGTCAAGATTCCTGAGGAAGCAAGAAGGTTTGCTTCTGGAATGGGCTCTCAAGCGATGACGATGCAATACATGAAGGAAACTGCCACAGAACTTAAGGGTTCGGAGGGAGGAGGCGCAGCAGCAGCTGGTTTAGGCGCAGGAATAGGCTTGACGATGCCTTACATGCTGGCTCAGCAAATGCAACAAGGACAAGCCGGGCAACAACAGCAAGTCGTCCTGTGTCCAACCTGCGGAGCCAAGAATCCGGTTACAACAAAGTTCTGCGGAAACTGCGGCGCCAGTCTAGCTCCAACACCAAAGATAATCTGTCCAGAGTGCAAGACAGAGAATCTTGCGACGATGAAGTTCTGCGGAAACTGTGGAAAACCACTTGCAGCGCCAGCCGCAATAACTTGCCCCAAATGCCAAACCAAGAATTCAGCGGGAACCAAATTCTGCGGTAACTGCGGACAAAAGCTGTAACCTTCTTCTTTTTCTTTTTTTGCTCGTACTTCAGGAAAGCTAGCGATCAGGCTTTTTCTGAGGCACTAGGAAAACGGACAAGACAATGCGCTTCATCAAACGCGCGCAGACAACTGTGTGAGACGATTTTGCTCTGCCAACATAACCCTTTTCTTGACACGTTAACCAATATACAGGAAGGGGGGAGCGAAATGACAGAAGAAGAAATTATGAGAAAGGAATTGCTCAGAGGAGGAATAATCATGCTGGTAGTCTTCTGTGTGATGTACACGCTTGTCTTCGTCGAGATCGCAATGTTATTCCGTCTTAATCCTGGTGGCCCGATATTGCTGTTGCTAAAAACCCGTTTTCCTTCGTCGGAATTGGCAGGATATTATATGGTTACGATTCTTGACATACTAATCATGGCGGGTGCGGGTTTGTGCTATTATGGGATCAAATGGGCCAGAAATGGCAAGAAGTGAAGGTGCATCAAGCACATTGTTTAATAGAGCAGTCCTGGAAAAGCACTAGTCTCATATTGTTTCGCGTCCATAGAGGATGACTAATTCTTTTCTAATGCCCTGTTCAAAGCAGCAAGGACATTTTGCTTTCCCATTGCCAGAATGTAAGGTCCAAGACGTGGTCCTTGGGGGCCACCGATCAGAATCATGTAGAGAGCCCTGAAGAATTCTCCAGGTTTTAGCCCGCTGTCTTTGGCTGAACTGAAAATTGCATTCTGGATTTTCTCGGGTTCAGTCTCAGCTTCCAAGACCTTAGCTAACGCGGATATGGCGGTTTTCTCTTCTCCTGACAAACTCGTTTGTGCCTCTTTTATCTCCTCAAAGTCTCGGATCCAATTAAACGCATATTCGATTCTTCTTCTGAGAAATTCATCAGTGTGCTGATCTTTCCGGAGATAACCGTAGCTTCGAAGTTTTTCCTCGATAAACCCCTCTGTGTTTTCCTTTGGAGCCATTTTAGCCAGGAAAGTGAGCAGATTATAGGGTACATGAACACTTGGGCTAGCTGGAGGCTTCATAGCCCAACAGTGCTCGTAGAGCCCTTTGAGCTTGACAAGTTCCTTCTCGTCTTTGGCTGATCTCTTCCCAAAGTAAACATCTTCCAGTTGGTCTAGCTCGTTCATGTAAGAGGGCACATCAGACACGTCTAGGGTGCGGGTTCCAACAAACCGCTTCAACATCAGCAACAGCAGCGATTGCGGAGAGCCATACTGAAACCAAACCTGCGGAGTGAAAACGTTTCCAGAAGACTTGCTAATTTTCTGACCGCTCTTGTTAAGAAACATTTCGTACTTCGCGTGGGAAGGAGGCTCAAAACACAAAACCTCACGACATATACGGTCGTTTATCCGCACGGAATCAGCTATGTCCTTGCCATATGCTTCAAACCGTATGTCCAACGCGCGCCAACGAGCGGCGAACTCACCCTTCCAGCTCAGCTTACCTTCACCAGTCTTGATATCAACCTCGCCCTGATGTCCGCAACCAATGATTTTTCTGCCGCGAATCTCTAGTCCCTCGCAGGAATAGTGAACCCTGTCTGTTTTGGGGTCAAACGAGATGGCTTTCGTTGTATAGAGGCGCCCACATTTTTCGCACACTGGAAAGAAAGGCAGAACTTCAGTATACCGTTCTTGACCCACTTCTTGCTTCACGATTTCGCCAACTCTTTGAGCGTTGGAGAGTATTGTCCTTGTTTCCTCCAACAACAGTCCGCTTTTGTACGCTTTCTGTGCAGACATGTAAACATACTGGATTCCGCAAATGTCCAGCGCTTCAAGCAGAAGCGAACTCATGTGTGCACCATAACTCTCGTGACACCCAAACGGGTCAGGTATGCTAGAAACAGGAAACCCGAGATACTTCTCTAGAGATTTCGGGAGTCCAGCCGGGACTTTCCTCAATCCATCCTTGTCGTCACAGAAAGCCACTAGTTCCGATTCGCAAGCCATCTCGCGCAAAGCCAACGTGACTGAATAAGAACG
>CAZWBY010000027.1:10262-12482 GCA_964632825.1 uncultured Candidatus Bathyarchaeia archaeon | reverse complement strand
AACTTTGAAGAGGGGATATCGCCCTTCAACACCGCGCCTGTTGCACCATCAACTATGATCTTGAAAAGGCTACCCTTGTATTCAAACTTGACGAACCAAGCCGGCGCGTGAAGATACACCATCTGCTTCATGTTAAGCTCGAGCCTCAGGTCAATAATCCGGTCTACATCTTTCTGGAGAAGAAAGCGATGGTGAGCCTCGATCTGCTGCCTTGCAATCTCCAAAGCTTCATCCCGTTCAATCTCGCTGTTCAAAATCTTGGCAAATCGCTCAATTCTACGGAAGTCATATGGAATCTTGCCTTCCAAAGGAACATTGTATTCGCGCGATGGAAAATCACTCGCTTCCCTCGCTAAGACAAGCCAGTTATATTCCTTGTCAAGCGTGCCTTCTTTAACAACGGGCGGGCTAATCCGCTCGAATATGCCCTTGTAAGTTGTCTTGGCTTCAGCAGAAACCAGCCAGAAGGGAAGATAGACGAGATTCTTCTCCAATAACTTGGACTTCCGAACCAAATCTGCGGGTTTCAGAAAACCGGATGTCATCCAAGACCTGACAAGACTCTCTAATCCAGCTTCATCATATTTGTTTAGCAACAAAGAGTGTTCAAATGAAAAAGGTTGCCCGGTTTCGATGACTGTGGTGAAGCCACAATACTTGCAGGTTGCGAAAAGCTCGCCTGGGTCGAACTCAACAGGACCCCCGCAATGGGAGCACGCAATGCTCTGGGCGATGACCACTTTCTTAAGCCTTCAGCTTTTCTCGTTTCATTATTTCCCTTGCTACAATTACTCCTGAAGCAGAAGCCTGGATCAACCCGCGGGTGACTCCTGCGCCATCGCCAATTGTGAACATGTTCTGGATCTTTGTCTCCAGCGAATTGTTCAATTGAAGATGTGAGGAATAGAATTTTACCTCTATCCCATAGAGCAGCGTATCCCGCGAGTGAACGCCAGGTGCGATAACATCCAAGGCCTGAAGCATTTCCCTAATGTCGGATAGGTACCTGTAAGGCAATACGAAGCTCAAATCGCCCGGAGTGGCGTTCTTCAGCGTCGGAACGACCACACTACGTGCGAGACGCTCAGGCGTCGACCGCCGTCCAGTAACCAAGTCGCCCAAGCGTTGAACCATGACACCTCCGCTAAGCAGGTTTGAGAGTCGGGCTACATACTTGCCATACGCGATTGGCTCTTTGAACGGTTCCGTGAACGATGTACTCACGAGTATAGCGAAGTTTGTGTTTTCCGTCTTTCTCTCATGGTAGCTTTGACCATTAACGGTGAGAACGCCATCGTATGATTCGGTTGTAACCTCGCCATAAGGTGATACGCAAAACGTCCGAACCATATCATCAAACAGTTTTGAGTAGTAAACGAGTTTGGGTTCATAAAGGGTTTTAGTCAGCTTTTCCATGACCGAAGCTAGAAGTTCAACTCTCACACCAATGTCAACGGGGTTGTTAATTGTTTTTAAACCGTGGAGCTGCGCCTCCGTTTGCAACCACTCCGCACCGCTTCTGCCCGGGGCAATTATTACGTATTTGCCCACGTATTTTTTGCCATCAACGGTTTCAACACCGCTAACGGTGTGGTTTTCCATTATGAGACCTTTAACGTCTGTTTTGGGTTCGAACGTTATTCTTCCGTTTAGTTCCTTACGCATCATACGAAGCGTGTCAGCGCATTTCTCCGTACCCATATGGCGGACTTCTTGCCGTATGAGTCTGAGTCCCGCGAGTGAGGCTTGCCGCTCAATTTCGTCGACTTTTTCAGCATCGCCCCCATAAACTTGCTCATCCGCACCGTATTTCAAGTAAACGTGATCTACGTATTTTACAAGCGCTTCTAATTCTTTCTGCGAAACGTATTGGTTCAGCCATCCACCAACCTCGGTCGATAGTGTCAGCTTGCCGTCACTGTAAGCACCAGCGCCTCCCCAGCCCGAAAGCACTGAGCACGGCTCACAGTGGTGACATTCAAAGCCTCTGCTTGATGGACACTTACGCCGATCGATATCTGGACCCCTATCGAGTATCAAAACATTGAGATGATTCTTTTCCGTCAACTCTAGCGCTGAGAAAATGCCTGCTGGACCAGCGCCAACGATGATTACGTCATATTTCAAGTGGATATAGCTCCCTGGAACCCAGACTTACATACAACAACTAGCATATATTTTTAGCTAGAAAAGCATCCATAGAAAATGCGACGCTATTTC
>CAZWBY010000027.1:0-10162 GCA_964632825.1 uncultured Candidatus Bathyarchaeia archaeon | reverse complement strand
GGAGCCCCCAGTTTCTCAGTGATGAGCCATCTGACCTTGGTTTTTGTTGCGCCACCCTCGGCGTCATCTGCTCTAACACTACTATAGTGAAAGACTCTCATGTCATCCAATCTCTGTCTTTCCGCTGTGTTCTAATGAACAATTGGTCGCATAAATATACGATGCGGGGTAACAAGTAGGTCTTGAAAACAAACAAAAACGAAATGTCTTCTCGAGATATATCTTCAGAACATTTATATTCTCCGTCACACCCTCACCAACACGGCAGAAAACAGATGATACCCGAACAAGAGGGTATAGACTCACTCATCTCAGACTTTTCGCGATTTTACATTCTCACTATACTGTATGAAGGACCAGCCCACGGTTACCAGATACTCAGCAGCTTCAAGAAGCGAGTAAAGAAAGAAGTCAGCCCCAGTCTAGTGTACCCGTTCCTTCAACAACTAGAAAGTAAAGGCCTGGTGAAGCACGTTCTAAAACATGTTGGAGAAAAAGAGAAGAAAGTCTTTGAGCTCACTGAAAAGGGCAGGGGGCTAGCCACGGAACTTTTCAAGAGATTCGCGGAGTTGGTATCAATAGCTATTGAGCCAAGCCTCTACGTCTGCGCACACTGTGGTTGTAAAGTCTATGAAGGAGGGCACACGGAAACTGTCGGTGGAGTAGAACTCACGTTTTGCTGCAAGCATTGCGCTCATTCTTTTAAAGAAAGCAAAAAACCGTGGTTGAAAGAGGAAAAGCCCAAATGAGAAGAGATAGAACGTTTTAGTCCTTTATTGCTTCGATTAAACTCATGATATTCCAGAGTTTAACCCGAGTATAAGGCGGCATGTTCGGATCCTGTAGAATCTCATCCAAGAGAGAAATGGCGTTTGAAGCCTTTACTGCTGCAGTATATTCCTTGGTTTGCAACGCATTCATAGCATCCTTTGCAGATCGTCTGATATTTCTGGGCGTAGTGCTGTCCTCCGAAACCTCTGAGAGCACAGCCAAAGCCTGTTTGATTCTTCCCTCATACTCCTCAGCCTTCTTCTTTCGCACCATAAATTGCCACCTACCCCATCTCGCAGTCGCCAAGTTATATAAGCTTTGAGACGTATTTACTTTGGGGTTCCATGAATGGATGCCACAAAAGAAGAACAAGACATCAAACGCATGGCTGACCTTCTCCGGAAAGGCGCCACCCTAACCGACTTAGCCTGCCCTGCATGCGCCTCACCGCTTTTCAGGCTGAAAGACGGAACCCTGTGGTGCGGCAAAGACGAGAAAAGAGTCATAATTGCCAAAGAAGCAGAAGAAACCGCCGATACTTCTGGAAACTCGGCTTTGAAAACACTTGAAACAACGCTCACAACGAAGATACAGGAAATTCAAGAAAAAATCCAGAGAACAGATAGCGTTGAAGAACTTCAAAAGCTCAGTAATGCCCTGTCTGAACTGCTGAATAACCTAGACAAAGTCAGAAGAATGAAAAGCTAGCAACGGAAAAGTCAAAGAAATGCTAGGTCTTTACGACAACTTTCCAGAAAACATTCACAGGATCGCGAGTTTCACTTTTTCGGTACCAATTAGGAAGCTTCAAGAAAAATTCGTGCAAGCTTTGTCTGAAGCGAACAACAAAGCGCCCAGTCCTGAGGAAATCAATCAACCGGCCTTGCGAGAGTGCGAAATAATCTTGGAGACAGGAGTTGCTGAGTCCGAAAGCTTCAACTACTTGGATGAAGAAGCGACCGGAAGGCTTCAGGAGGCCATAAGGAGAGAACCGCTCAGGAATATCGATTTCTTTTTCGCGGCGCGTTACTACAGAACGAGAGAAGAAAAGAAAACCCCTCTCAGGTTTGACTACTTCTTGGTGCGCGCAGTCTTCCTCGATGGAAACTTGGATATGCGGATATTTCATGAGAGAGGCCCAAGATATATCTCACCGGAAGACGTAAGCAACTTTGTGGTTGAAAGAATAAACAGGATATCCGCTAGGAAGATACTCAAAAGCGTAGTCAAGAGCCATTAAGCACGGGAAACTAGGAAATCCTGCACTATCGAAAAGGTTTCCTCAGCAATCTCACTCTTAACCCGGTTACCGTCGACCCTTCTGAGCAACCCTACCTTGACCAAGTCCAAATAATAGCCACGCACTCTTTCCTGAGTTTCCAAGTTTTCCATTAGAGACTTCCTTGGTTTCAGCCGCTTCATAACAGTTCCCAAGTCAACATCTAAGAATAGGGCAATGTCGGGACGAAGAGCGTGAGAATTTACTTTCTCGATCCACTCCAAGCTGAGCCCTGCAGCGCCTTGATAAGCCAAGGAAGAGTAGACGTAACGATCTGAGATTACAACGTCTCCAGTTTCCAGAGCCGGCACAATTTCATTTTGCACATGGTCAACTCGGTCTGCCGCGAAAAGCAAAGCCTCAACTACGCTGGAAAGTCGATTCTCTCCGTACAGATAGCTCTGTCTTATGAAAGTGCCAATTCTGCCCCGGCTAGGCTCAACGGTCAATAAAACTCTTCGGGTTTTCTGCAGTCTTTCTGCCAAAAGTCTTGCCTGTGTGCTTTTTCCAGATCCGTCGAGACCTTCTATGCAGACAAAGCAACCATTCCTGATCATTTTTAGAACCTCGCCAAATAAGGTTAGACATTATTAGGGAGACGCATAGATATACGTTGGCAAACCTCTTGGGGTCTGAGAAAATGCCTAAGGCATATTGGGGCGAAATAAAGGATCCGGTACATGGATATGTTTACGTTACACATGATGAGAAGAGCATAATAGACTCCTATCCGATGCAGCGGTTGCGTAGACTCCGTCAGCTCGCTGGTTCCGAGTACGTGTACCCGGGGGCGAACCATACCCGCTTTGAACATTGTCTGGGAGTCATGTTTCTAGCAGGAAAGGTCGTCGAAAACCCCAATCTGGCTAGAGTGGTTAGTGATGAAGAGGCAGAAATTGTGAGAGTCGCTGCGCTGCTTCATGATGTTGGGCATGGTCCTTTTTCTCACGTTTTTGAGCAGCTGCTCATAAAGTATCTCGAGAAAACCCATGAAGACATCTCGTCGTGGATAATTGAGAATAGTGAAATCAGTGACAAGCTTGGCAGGATCGGGTATGAACCTGCGGACGTGGCAAAACTTGCAGTGGGCAAGCTCCACAAACCAGGGAAAGCATTCTGGGACCAGATAATAAGCAGCGCGGTCGACGTTGACAAACAGGATTTCATCGTTCGTGATACGTTTCACACCGGAGCCGAATACGGTTTCATAGACGTTTTCAGGTTAATCCATGCTCTGGATGTCATGGGGGAGAATCTGGCGGTTGAACTTAGCGCTTTATCCGCCTTGGAAGCATTCATGATTGCCAGGATTGAATCTTTCAAGAGCATCTATTTCCATCGAGTAGGGAGAGCAGCTCAGATAATGCTCGCAACAGCCATGGAAGAAGCCAACGCTGAACTTGGTCTAACGGCATTCAAAACGCCTGAACAGTACTTGGCTTTGGACGATTCCACAGTCTGGAGCGCGCTGAAGAAGTGTGAGAGATCAAAGTCGATAATTGAAGATCTTGAGCGCCGAAAACTGCTGAAATGCGCCTATGAAAGAACTTTCTACGAGAAAGATGCCATGATTACAAACATTTTCGGCCGCGAAACCTACAGAGCGCAAATCCAAAATGAGATAGCAAGAGAAGCGGGGGTAGCGAAAGAAGCAGTCACGATTGATGTCCCTGCGGTTCCCTCAGTGCCTTATCATAACGCCGTTCTGATGGAGTCTATGGAGATTCCCGTGTTCAGCAGAAGTCAAGTTTGTGGAAAGAAACTTGAACGACTGAGCGACACATCGAAGATTTTTGAGACCTTGAAGGGTTTCATGAACATACTTCGTGTCTATACGGACGAGACCAACCGCGAAAAGGTTGAGAAGGCGACGGGAAAAATTCTGGGAAGAATTCCATCAACGGCAAAAATCTCATACTAGGCAGAATGCAGCTTCGGATAGTGGCGAGTCTTTGCAGAAAGTTTCTGAGCAGCAAAGATTAAGAATGAGGAGGTTATGCGTTTCTGAGGGTTGGAAATTGGAGAAGGCCACAAAAGAAAGCGATAACGATGAGAAGATTATTGTAAGACTCAAGAAGAAACATGAGGTAACACCCGCGCCTCTGTTTTCTTCAACTGACGTCAGAAGGTTCGTTACCGAGTTTGTTTCCTCCTGGATAAGAGGAGACGTCGTTTTACGCTTCCCTACAGCGGCAGAACTCAGCAAGAAGACGCCTTTGAGCATAGCTTTTCCCGTTGACCCGTCTGTCAATGCTGAGTTGAAGATCAAGGAGTACTACGTAGATCTGTTATCAACGGTAGCTGGGATCAAGAAAGCTTCGGAAGAAGAGCACGAACAAGCAATAGCCGAAGTGTTTAGAATACTACTCATGTTCCGGTCAGCAAACAGAATCGAAGGCAAAATAATCTCAAATGACATCGAAAGGAAAATAGAAGAAATAGAAAAAGATCTGAAAACACAGAAAAAACTCGTCGAGCAGATAACCGAGTTCCTATTCAAACCAAAAAAGAGTAGAATCAAAAAGTAGTATAATACGGACCCGACCTTTCGACGAAAGACGCCCCCATCAAGGAACGTTGAAGAGGAAAGTAAATTAATAGAAGCAGGATTTGAATACGTGCGCCGCAGCGACAAACGCCAAGTGGCCACGAATAGATGCGGAAAAGCAGCTAAGGCTTGAAAAGTGGATTAGTTCAGTGCTCCGGTAGTATAGTCCGGTCAAGTATTCCGGCCTTTCGAGCCGAAGACCCGGGTCCGAATCCCGGCCGGAGCACCACATAAAATCGGTGCGATTTTTCATCGCACGCTTGAACATAATAGCTTCTTGATTACCAAAACCAAATAAACAGAAGCAGCAGCAGAAAACACAAGGCGAAAAACGAGAATGACAATTCAAAGCGACTACAAGAAACTTCTTAGAAGAAATAAGGATCTCAGAGTGCTCCAATCAGCCGAAGATGTAATCCACTGGGATATGGAAACCATGATGCCTCCCAGAGCTGTGGAGCTGCGAAGCCAGCAACTCGCATTGTTGAGTCGCATGGAACACAAGATGAGTACAGATCCAGAGATAGGAAAACTCCTCAAACAGATCGCGGCAAGCCCGGACTTTGACAAACTCGGGCAAATCGAGAGGCGCAACTTGCACCTAATTAGGAAGAACTATGATGAACAGACTGCACTGCCAGAGAAACTGGTGGAAGAGATAGCCAAACAGCAGGCTATAGCAGTAAACGTTTGGAAGAAGGCAAAGAAAGCAAGAAGATTCAGTCTCTTCAAACCTGATCTCGAGAAGCTTGTTGGTCTGATCAAGCAAGAAGCAGAAATTCTAATGAAAGTCAAAGGGACCTCAACACCCTATGATGCGTTAGTAGACTTGTTTGAACCGAAGATGACCTCAACGGAAATCGACAGAGTATTCGACGGGCTCCGAAAGGGATTAGCGAAGCTCTTGCCTCATATATCCAACGCTCCAAGACAACCAGACAGAAATCAGCTCAAGAGACACGTCCCAGTTGAGAAACAAAGAGAAATCTCAAGAGCACTTGCGGAGACTTTTGGCTATGACGTTACATCTCCAAAAGCGGGCGGAAGAATCGACGAAACGGAACACCCCTTCACAACGGGACGCTACGATGACGTTAGAATAACAACCCACTATTACCCCGACGACTTTTCCAGCTCAATCTTCTCTGTGCTCCACGAAACAGGTCACGCGCTTTATGATCAAAATCTGAACGCCGAGTGGAAAAACCAGCCAGTCGGCTCACACTGCTCCTATGGGATCCACGAGTCCCAATCTCGTTTTGTAGAAAACATTATTGGACGCTCCAAAGAATTCTGGGAAGGGTTCCTGCCAAAACTGAAGAAACTCGCAGCCCCAGACCTGGACAAGCTTGAACTGGAATCATTTGTTCACGCCATAAACGACGTGAAACCCTCCAAAATCCGCATCGAAGCCGACGAAGTCACATACAGCCTTCATGTCATAGTTCGTTTTCAGATCGAGCAAGACCTTTTCTCAGATAGAGTCAAAGTAAGCGAGCTCCCAACGCTATGGAATGAAAAATACCAAGAATATCTCGGTTTGAAAATAGAAGATGACAGTGAGGGAGTGATGCAGGACACGCACTGGGCAAACGGCTATTTTGGCTACTTCCCAAGCTACACTTTGGGCAACATTTACAGCGGACAGATGCTCGCCAAGGTACAGCAGGACATACCAGATTGGGGTAGACAACTCGCTGATGGGAAATTGGAGGCTATCAAGAGCTGGCTAGTTAAAAACGTTCAGAGCCGAGGCAACTTGTACGATCCCGCGGAGCTTATGAAAACGGTCACTGGGAAAGAATTGGATGCAGGACCATACTTAAAGTATCTTAAGGAAAAATACAGCGAACTCTACGGGTTCTGAGTGTCTTTCTTTAAAAGCTCCCCGTAGACGTATAGTGCCACGAGGCTTACAACACCGAGAAGGAAAATGTACAAGCCAACCCAACCGACAGTACTGACGTAAAAGTTGGCACCATATAGGAAAAGGATAACCCCGCTGACTATCAACACAACGCAGATCCAATTTGCCAAAGACATCTGAACGCCTCTTGAAAGAGTTTAGCCTGAGATACTCAGACAATGTATATAGAGGTACCGATGACAAACGAGTAGAACCAGCAATTCCGAAGGTTTAATATGACAGTAGCGATTCGAAAGAAACGCAACCACTCATTTACCGACATCCCACAAGGAGATAGAGCTAAATCCAGCAAAACAACTCTACACCTCCGACACTTTTATATACCAGATGTTGACATTCTCAACGCGGAGAAACATATAGATGTCGGGTATTGACGCTAAGAAACCAGTAACAAAAGAAGAACTCGTAAAAACTCTGACCGGAGCAATAAAACAGGAAACAGCCACGAAAGGAAAACCGACAAAGCCGACAATTCTAGGAACTGCTAAGATTCTGAATGTTCACCGGGACACGCTTTACACTTGGATGAAGGAATTTAACGTTGACTTTAAAGATGTTTTGAACCTAATTCCGACAGCCGCTGTAGATGATGCGCCTGAAGCACACGGCAGCACCTATCTTATAGGTGAATCTTTGCTGGGAGACGGAAATGAAGTTGCACACATAGACCTCATGATAGGCAACAAAAACGGCCCAGTCGGTCAAGCCTTCGCCCAAGGCATGACCATGCTCTCCGCTGGCCACACGCCGCTGCTTGCAGTCATTAGGCCTAACTTGCCGCCTAAGCCGCACACGCTCATAGTTCCCAAAGTCACCGTGAAGAACATGGAGAACACTAGCAAGATTTTCGGGCCTGCACAAGCCGCAGTCGCCAAAGCAGTCGCAGATTCTGTTGAAGAAGGAATCATCCCAGCGGACAAAGTTGACGACTGGGTCATTGTATGCAGCGTGTTCATCCACCCACAGGCAGCTGATTTCCGCAAGATATACCAGTACAACTACGGCGCAACCAAGATGGCTATTCAACGTGCTTTGAAGAAGTATCCGTCGCTGGAGAAGATTAACTATGACAAGGACCGTGCAAAGCACCCCATCATGGGCTTCAAAGTGCCTCGCCTCTGGAGACCACCGTATCTGCAGATTTCGCTCGACGCTCCAAGCCTTGAGAACGCCAAGAGGGTTCTCGCGCAGATTCCGGGTAGTGACAGAGTCATCATTGAAGTCGGCACGCCTCTGATTAAACGTTACGGCACTCGAGTCATCGGCGAACTTAGAGCAGTCGCCAAAGACTTCTTCATGGTTGCAGATCTAAAGACGTTGGACGTTGGCAAAGTCGAAGCAGACATAGCCTACGAGGATACCGCAGATTCCGTCGTTGCTTCAGGGCTCGCCCCGCCAGAGACTCTTGACTCATTCGTGCATGAAGCCAAACGAATGGGCATCTATGCTTTCATAGACATGCTCAACGTTGACGACGTGCTGGGCAAGCTCAAGTCGCTAAGGGAATTCCCAGATGTCGTCATCCTGCACAGGGGCATCGACCAAGAGACGGGCAGGAGCAGCGGTCTCGAACGCATAGCCCTCATACGCAAAGCATTCCCGGACAAGAAGTTTCTCATAGCGGTCGCGGGCGGAATTGTTCCTGAAACAGCCAAAGAAGCTCTTGAGAAAGGAGCAGAAATACTCATCGTCGGCAGGTACATCACGCAGAGCAGAGATATCGAACGTTCAGTCAGAGACTTCCTAGAATTGACGCCGAGCATGCGGGAAGACGTAGACCTATACAGAGTGCACGTAGAATAAACCATAGTTCCCATCTACCCTTTTTCTTCTTCCTCTCAAATCAAGAGAAGATTCTAAGAACAAAAAAAGCAATGAGGAAAACAAAGCCAGCAATCAGGAATTGAGGAAGATAGCCAAGCACTTGAGCCAAGTAGGGACCCAGGAAAGAGCCTGTTGCTCCACCGAAGCCCACCAGCACGTCAAATAGACCGGCTTTGCCGGCAGGGATGAGTTCCATGGACAGGGATATCATTAAGATGTAGTAGACTGCGTAAGCAAATCCTAGCAGAATCAAGATTAATCCGGAAAATGCCGCAGGGAAAAATGCAAACTGGACTACGCCCACTAGCAAAATGACCAAAAAGCCTCTTAGGAGAACTATTCGCTGCATCTGCTTCTTAGCATCCATCGATCTTGCGCGTCTTCCGATGAAGAAGTAGCCAAAGACGGCGCCCCCTGAATTCAGCATGTAAACCAAGAAAATAGTGCTCGTTGGAAAAGAAAGAGGTTGTTGAGAAAAGAAGATGGGCAACGGGGTAAAGAATAGGCTCGAAGCTAGGGAGAACAGCACCAAACCAATCCCGAAAAAGAGGAAATTGTCCCTCTTGAGCCGCCCGTTTGCTGGCAAACCATCCAGTAGTCTTGAGGCAGTCTCTACACCTCTGTATGCAAAGTCAATGTTTCGCTCTATGCCCACGAGCCTTCTTTCAAAAATCATCAGTGGATCAGCAATCAGCAATGCTGAGAGCACAAAAGCAACAAGACTCAGACCACTGCACAAATACAGAACATTGTTTGCTATTGAACTAACGCTGACCGCCTGGGCAAACATGAACAAACCCAGAACCAAGCCAAAAAACCAGCCGACCTCGGTTAGCCCTTCGTAAAAAGAATAAGACCCTTCCCAGTCCTCGCGTGAGTAATGCTCAGCAATTAAGACATTTTTCGGAGCCTCGTGCGCAACGTGAAGTAGGGACATTATTACGTAGAGGATAATGAACACGACCCTGTTTTGAGCGAATGGGAGCGTGAACAAAAAAAGAACGATCATTGAAGAGAAAAAAGAGAGCAAAATGTATCGCTTGTAACGCCTTGTCTTGTCACAAATATAACCCCAGAAAAAGGACGCTGGAATGGAACAGAAAAGAGCAAGCGAAGCCATAATTCCCACATCAACGAGAGAGCCACCCATCGCCGACGTGACTAAGTACAAAGGAACGAAGACTGAGAGCAAGCCAAATGCTACTTCGTGAAAGAAGAACCCCAGTCTCCACATAGCTTGAGAAGGGATTCCGAAGACGAATTAAAACATTTAGCCGAAGGAAGAAACAATTCAATCCCGGGTTGCAGGATAGGCTTCACAAAACCTTAACAAGGAAATCTCGGCATTTTCCGAGTTGTTGCTTGTCGTCGTCGAGTGATTTTTTTGCTGGATGACGACAACAATCCCCATTTTATGATCCAAGCTGAAAGTAGTAGTGCGCCTGTGATTTTATCCGCACTACAGCAACCAATCAGTCTTCGGTGAAAATGATTGAAAGTAGTAGTCCAGCTGTGAACGCAAGAGGACGACTACTACCAAAGTGAATCTGGCACTTCACGGAAGAAGTGGCAGCAGCTAAGAGAAAAAAGAACGGAAATTCCCAGAAAAACAGTATTTTTTCTTATTCTGGTTGTTGTTCAGCAAGAAACACTCCCGGAGAGATTCGGCAACTGGGCAAAGCCCGCTGGACAAAAACACCACGAAAGGGCACTAGACGAAAGCCAAATGCACGTCTACCGCAAGCCAAAGCGTTTTGGCGGGCTAGAGAAAAGCTACCTAATAAATTAGATTTCTCTGTGATAAATCCTTAAT
>CAZWBY010000026.1:14148-15262 GCA_964632825.1 uncultured Candidatus Bathyarchaeia archaeon | reverse complement strand
TCCACTTTGTATAGGGTGTATCCGTAGAATCCAATTTCGGCTTGATACTTTATGTCGCCGCTCGGAGCGGAGTAAGCATTTCCTCCAAAGTTGGCTTTGAACTGGCTGTTGCTGACAAAAATCACTTCGCATTCAAAAATCTGTCCAATTACTCCAAATTTCTCCAGCGCCTCTGTGAGCAAGGGAACGTTGTTGCTTGTGATTGTGTGTCTCCCGGGACCGAAAACGTCGTACGCTTTTCCATCCCTGAAAAATACTCCCCACTGGTTTTCTTTAACGATAACTTGGCTTCCGTACTTCAGATTCGTCTGGGGAAATCTGTATGCTATGTCTTCTGTTCCAGCTTTATCCCACGAGATTTTTTCGATCAACGGCATGTTTATGCAACCTCCAAAGGTCTAAATTCTTTTTCTCTTCCGTTCCATTTCTCTTCAATATCCAATAGCATGAGCTTCACTGTACGAACTTTTGGCTGAGTCTCGGTCCAGTTCTCAGCTTCAACCAAACCGTATATTTCATCGATGGATTTCTGCAAATCTTGAACTTGTTCCCCTAGGGCTTTGTCGTAGTTGAAGATTTTTGAAAGCTCATCTTCTCTGATATGCCCTTTGCGGTCCATCAGCCCCGCGTAACCGTAGTCAGCCCTGTTTATCTTCTCAGCAACTCTATCCATGACTTGAATGACCTTCTTGTAGTCGTCTTTGTTGCGCACTTTCGCTTGTAGGGCTTCAAGAGATATCTCTTCCCACCTGTGACGCATAGCCTTGAAATCAGCATAGTAAAGGTCTCTAAGCTTTTTGTCAAGCTCCCTCAGGTCTTCTTTGGTACCATAACCCATGGTTAAGAAATTCTGGATTTTAGAAATTATTCCTTGTTTGTCCTTCACTTGGTCAATCGTGCTCTTAGTGGATTCATCAACAGGTTTGTCGTCAGCACCTGAAACTGCATCTTTTGCGGCGCCAGCAAGATCCCCAAGTTTTTTCTTCGCCTTATCTATGAATGACATTTTGGTCACTGGCAGTAATGCAGCTTTCTTACCTAAAAAACATGTCGTACCCTTGGCGGGCATTGAAAAGGAATTTGACTCAAGCTTCCTCGTATGCGCACGTGAGCC
>CAZWBY010000026.1:0-14048 GCA_964632825.1 uncultured Candidatus Bathyarchaeia archaeon | reverse complement strand
TGGCGGGCATTGAAAAGGAATTTGACTCAAGCTTCCTCGTATGCGCACGTGAGCCTATTTTCCGGGTTGGATAGGTAGGGATTGCGGCTAGAATCGACTCAACGTGCGCGCCTTAAGGTGTCTTGTCTTTGAAATCAGCGATTGCAAGTACTACTCAAATTCTATCGTTGCTGGTGGCTTGTCCGTTATGTCATAGAGGCATCTGACTACGGTGGGTATTTCTTCCACTATTCTTTTGCCGATTTTAAGGAGTTTTTCGTAGGGGACTTTTCTGGCCGTAGCTGTGACTGCGTCTTCCGAATCCACAATTCTTACAGTAACGATATTTCCGTAGAGTCTGTTTCCATTCTTTATTCCAGTAGCCTTGTCGTTGTGAAGCACGGCGAAGTTCTGGAACGTGCCAAGTTCTTTTGTTTCTTCTTCAACTACCTCTGTGGCTTTGCGCACAATAGCAACTCTCTCAGGTGTAACCTCACCCAAAACTCTCAGCGACAAGGCTGGTCCAGGAAACGGCATTCTCTCTGACACCTCTTTGGGGAGACCCAGTTCGCGGGCTACCCTTCTTACATCTGGCTTGAACAATTCCCTAAGTGGTTCCAATATCTTGTAGCCGTATTTCTCAGGGCTTATGCCAATTTGTTGCAAGACATTATGTTGAGATTTTATCCCCTTCACTGTTTCAATGACGTCCGCTTTTATTGTTCCTTGGACGATGAATCCAGTATTCTCTTCCTTAGCGACCTTTCCAAAGATTGTGTAGAATGTGTCTCTGAAAGCCTTACGCTTTTCTTCAGCGTCGATTTTTCCCCTGAAGGCAGCAAAAAATTCTTTTTTGGCGTCAACGTATCTGGTTTTGATTCCAAGATTCTTAAGGGTACTGAGCACGAATTCTGGTTCTCCCATTCTTCTGAGCCCATCATCTATGAATACAGCAAGCGCATTATCTCCTAATGCTTTGTGGACAAGGGCAGTAGTCACTGTGCTGTCCACTCCTCCAGAACATGCGCTTATCACTTTGGCGTCTTTGGCAATTGCTCTAATTTCTTTCAGTGAACTTTCAATAAACTCCTTGGCATTGAACAAGTTCTTTTCCTTCCGATACATTTCAGGAACGTTATAATCTTGGATTCCCGCTTTTTAGCTTTGCCATGGCCTCCTATGCCGCGAGTGTAGAGCCAAGAAATACGCCTGGGTAAATGGCGCTGACCCTACTTCTACTTTCCCAACAACTGGATTGCTTATATTTTCAATGATCCATAGAAGAGACCATGTCTAGCTACGAGACGGTCATGAACGTAGTGCTTCTTGTTGCATGTTACGCTTACATATTTCTCGTCATTTTTGTCTCAGGCAGACTGGAACGATCAACGCGACTGTCCAGCAAGACCTCCCGGAAGTTCTTGCACATGATGATTGGGAACTTGCCTTTCATAATTCCTTTTTTCTCCTACAATTCCTTTCCAGTAAACTTTCCGTTTTTTGTTGCCGCGCCGTTCATTATCGTGAGTCTTCTTGCCTCGTCATACTCGCCTTCAAAGCGGATCTACGAGAAGATGAAGGGCTTATCAGTATTGACTGGAGGCGGGCATCAACTGGGGCTTGTTTTCTACGCGATCTCTTATACGGTGCTGGCGTTTTTCTTCTCTGCAAAACCTTACTTTATTGCCGCAGGAATATTGCCAATGGCTTATGGCGATGCTTCAGCGGCTCTGATTGGAGAGAAATACGGCAAGAGGCGCTACCATGTTTTTGCCCCGAAGAGCATAGAAGGGTCAATCGCCATGTTTCTTGCGAGTTTCCTTAGCTTGGCTGTCAGTCTCGCTTTCTTTTCAATGTTGTACCCCCTCCCCCTTTTCAATTCAATTCTGGCAGCATTGGCAGTTGCTCTAGTAGCTGTCTTTGCCGAAACCCTTTCTCCTTTGGGACTTGACAATCTGACAGTGCCCCTCTTGAGTTCTCTGACATTTTTTGTCTTGATGGGAGGCATATAGCATTACTCTCATAGTTCTCGACGGGTTGGATGCTTCCGGAAAGAGCACTCAGGCGCTCAAACTTTCAATATTCCTCGAAAGGAAAGGTAAGACTACCTGCCTTCGTTCTCATCCTTCAGACGATAATTTCTTCGGTCTCAGGGCAAAGCAGTTTCTGTACTGCAGCGGTAAAAGCGCACACTTTGCTTCCGCCTTTTTCTACATGATGGACGTAATCCGTTCTGTTCTTCTTTACACGTGGCAAAAGTATGATTACTTGATATTTGTGCGCTATTTGATGGGTACAGCATACCTGCCTTCTCCATTGCATAGTATTGCCTACCGATTTTTTGCTCTTGTCGTACCGACACCGAAAGCTATGTTCTTTCTGGACATTCCTCCCACTGAAGCTCGCAGAAGGATAGTTCAAGCCAGAAAGAGCACCGAAATCTTCGAACAAATCGCTGAGCTCAAGAAGGTGCGAGCAAAGGGGCTTTCCTTGGCGGCTATTGGCAACTGGACCATTATTAGAGCCGACAGACCCGTTGCTGAGGTTGAACTGGACATCCGAAGAACCCTTGGGTTGTCTTGAGATATTCAGGGGTCAATAGTACTCTAAACTGCCTGAAAGGCAAAACCTCATGCTTTCAAGCCTAAATCCAAAAATACAAGTATCACAAGTAAACCCTCAGGGCTCGTCGTCTAGTACGGATTATGACACCGGCCTGCGGAGCCGGAGGTCCTGGGTTCGAATCCCAGCGGGCCCGCCAATTCATCAATGAAACGCACTCCCCGAATCGGAGCAACAATTTAGCTCAACAACCAGGCAATGCGACACGCTTGTGCCTTGTATTTTACGTCGAGATAGAGCCGCCACACAACCGCTGCTGTAGTTTGAGATGCAATGAGACTTGATGATCTAGTTTATTCCCTGCTTGACAGAACCACGATGTAGTCTGCCGTGTCCGCGCACATGTCTGCGGCGTGCTCAATGAACTCGATCAGATCGTCAAAGATAACCATAGCTCCGCAATTGATCACTTCACCGTACTTCACAAACAAGCTTTTGGTCGCGAGATACTCCTGATCAATGTCATGTTCTATGTCCTCAACCTTTTTGGCTTCAGCAATCGCTTCACCTGGGTTTGAGGAGATTTTCTCAATGCTTATCCGCAGTTTCTGCGCAGTTTCCATGAGTTTTGAAGTCATGAAAACGGTTTTGTTGGAAAGCTCTTCAGGGATCTTGGCTTCTCCGAGCATTTGCAGGCATCTTGCGGCGTCCTTGGTGTGGTCCGCGAGAGTGTCTAATCTCTTCACCAGATGCAGCAGGTCTTCTCGATAGTCTGCTACGAGTGCAGCCCCCTTAGAAAGTTCTGTAAAAACGTTAGTTCGTAATTTGTCAACTTCCTCTTCTGCTGTGAAAAGGTTCTGAACGTGTTTCTTGGATTCCTTCAGGTTGCCTTCGGCGAAGCTTTTGGTGGCTTTGTGCAGCAGAGTCACGGTGTCGAAGGCTTTGTTTATTTGTTCGTGGGCAAGTTCGAGCCCTTTTGTTCTTCTTCGCTTCTCAAACCAATCGTAACTTCTTCTTTCCAAGGTGTCGCATCTCCACTTGTTCTCTATTTGGAGCAGCTCAAGATATAACCCTTACTTTCAGGAAAGCGTCGACCGAGTGCCCTAGAATTGCATTATCTTGTTAATCTGTACTCCCTAGCTGGATAGTTGAGACTGCAGATGTTTTCATGTTATCTGAAACCTGCGGACCAGTTTGAAGTTTAGGCACAACTATCGGGGAGATTGCCCAGCCCTAGTCCTCAAGAACAGTCTTTGCGAGGGCTACTTTGTCTTGAAGACTCAGCATAATTGTGTTTGTCACCTTCACTTCAATTCCAAGCTCCTCTATTCTGGTCTTAGACTGGCAATCAGCAATGTCGATAACAAACGTGTCTAGGAAATCCCTGTAAAGCTTTGCCACCGCAAAAGCGGAGACTTCACACCCCAATCCCTTCAGAAGCCTGTCTGCGGGTCCTTTTATCGGTGAACCAGCAACAATTGGGCTGATGGCAACCTTTCTTGCGCGCGTTTTCCGAAGAGCATTTTTGACTCCTCTGACAGCCAAGATAGTTCCGATGCTGACTATTGGATTGCTCGGGCAAAGCACAACCAACTCTGAGTTTGCAATCGAATCCAAGACGCCTTCTGCTGGTTCAGCATTGTTTAAGCCAGAATAACTGACACCCAATACCTCGTCTCGCGCTTTCCTCTTCACCAGATATTCTTCGAAATGAACCGTGCCGTCTCTTGTCTTGATGCGTGTCTCGAATCTGTTATCTGTCATGGGCAGAATTGCCAGTTTTAGCCCAAAAGAGCGGGCAATTTGGGCAGTAACTTCAGATAGCGTCAGTCCTTTCCTGAGAAGAGTAGTTCTGTACAAGTGAGTTGCCATGTCTTTGTCGCCAAGTCTGAACCAGGTTTGCTGTCCAAGTTTTTCTAGAGCTTCAAGGCAATGGAAAGTGTCTCCTCTAATTCCCCACCCTTTCTTCTCGTCAACAATGTCCGCAAGTGTGTAGGTGATAATGTCTGTGTCTGGCGAAATGTAAAGTCCATGCAGGATTATGTTGTCTCCGGTGTTCACAATTACTGTTAGCTCTTCTTCAGGGACGAGTTGCACAAGTCCAGTTAGGAATTTGGCAGCGCCAACGCCGCCTGCTAACGCTGTTATCATAACCTTTAGCTCAGAGAAAAAATCGCCGTATCGTGTTCAAGAAGCTTTCGGAAAGTCGTTTTCGACTAATGCCCTTGTTTCTCGGAAACCCAGTGTTCAATTGCTTTGCCTTTAGCATCAACGATTCGTTCTTTCTTGAATACAGGTGCTTCGCTCTTATACCGCTCTACCGCTTCCTCCAAAACAGCGAAGACTTCTTTTCGATGCGCTCCAGCCACGGAAACATAGACGAGGTCTTCGCCGACATCAAAGTCTCCGAGAAGATGGTGAATCTGAACGTCAACTATTCCTGGCTTCATAGTTAGGTCTTCGCTTATCTTCGCGAGTACCTCATTGGCTTTTTCTTCGTAGGCTTCCAGAGTCATTTTCTTGACCTTTTGACCGCCGAGTGTTTCTCCGCGCACGACGCCGATGAATGTTGCAATTGCCCCTGCTTTCCTGAATGCTTCCTTCTTCCTTATGTTGGATAGAACATCCGAAATTGTGATGGTGCCTTTCTCATGAACTCCAGAGTCATTAGTCAAAAGGGGTTCTCCTCTGCAATTGTTTCCTTAACTTGGTTCAGGCTAACAAATGTTTCCTTACAGCGGCTAATTGAAAAACATAAGAAGTTGTGAGAAGTCGTTGCCTTATTGTTCTGCTTGCTTAGTTTCCTGGACTGCAGCCTTTACGGGTTGAGCAACCAGTTTTGACTTTCTGATTCCGACGTGTCTGAGTGGCGCAACTTTTTTGGCTTCGTTGTATATGTCCGAGGCTATCTTGCCAAGAACCATTTCTTGGACAAACTGGTCAAGAGTCAGAGCCGCCGATTTTTCTTTGATGGTTTTCTGCATTATTCCGCGGATGACCTTCTCTTGAGAGGTTTTGATTCTTGATAGGGTTAGCGCGGATATCGCAATGCGGAGCTTGTATCCATCCTTCGTGGTTAGGTTGAGCAGTCCATCTACCTTCGTGGTTCTTCTCCTTACCAGACTACGCAAATAGTCTCGTGAATACTCGTGCCCCTTGAACACCGTCTTGGCAGTTTTGCCATCAAGCTCGTTTACTTGGAAGAACATCTTCAGATACATGTGCGAGAAATCCTGAGTGATGTCGTACAACGTTGCCTCAACGACTCTGCCTATCAGCTGCTCTTGCTCTTCAGCCGGAACGGAGCCTAGCTCCACGTTGCCAAAGAATGACGGCGCTACAACCATGTACCATGCTTTTCCTCGCCACTTATCGCGAACATGTTTGGTTCTTGCGGACAAGTTAATCCTCCAAGCGTTTGCAAAGATTCTCAGAGGGGTATTAAAATGTTTACCGTTTTGCGCTTATTTTGTCGATGCCGCCCATGTATTTCCGCAAAACCTCAGGAACGGTTATTGTGCCGTCTTCTTGCTGATTGTTTTCAATAATCGCAACCATTGTTCTGCCCGTGGCTATGGCAGTCGAGTTCAGTGTATGCACGAAACCTTTTGTGGGTGTACCCTCTTTCTCTCTGTAACGTATGTTCAAGCGTCTGGCTTGATAATCTGTGCAATTGCTGCACGACACGACCTCTCTGTAACCATTTTGAGCCGGCATCCACGCCTCAATATCATATTTCTTGGCTGCAACAGTTCCGATGTCACCCGTACACACGTTGACAAGACGATACGCCAATCCCAGTTTGCGTACGAGGTCTTCAGCATTCTGAATCAGTTCCTCGTGCAGTTGCCACGATTGTTCAGGCGTGCAAAAGACGAACTGTTCTATCTTGTTAAACTGATGCGTGCGAAATATGCCACGCGTATCCTTGCCGTGTGCTCCAGCTTCCTTTCTAAAACAGGCACTGATTCCAGCAAGTTTAATGGGCAACTCTTGCTCCAAGATGACTTCACCCTGAAACATTGCAGCCATAGGATGCTCACTGGTCGCAATCAGGTACAAGTCTTCATTCTCAATCTTGTAGAGCACCTCTTCAAAATCTCCCAGCGCAGTTACTCCCTCGTAAGCTTCTCTCCGCATCAAGTATGGCGGCTCAACAGGATCGTACCCTTTCTTGACCATTTCCTCCATGGCGAAACTCATCAGAGCCATGTCCAAAAGCACTGCTTCGCGCTGCAAATAGTAGAATCTTGCGCCGCTGACTTTTCCTGCTCTCTCCATATCGATTATGCCTAAGCCGAGACTCAGATCGATGTGGTTCTTAACAGGAAACCTAAACGTGGGTGGTTTGCCCCATGTTCTCACTTGGGCATTGGCGTTTTCATCCTTGCCAGGCGGAACAGAGTCATGCAGGAGATTTGGCAGCCGCATGAGGAAGTCTTTTTCCTTTTCTTCAGCAATAGCGACCTCTCTTTCTACTTCTGTGATTTCAGAGTCAATCTTTTTTGCCTTGCCAACTTGGCTGCTGGCGTCTTGCCCCGCTTTCTTGAGTTTCGCAATTTCAGTTGTCACGAGTTTCCGCTCGTGCCGAAGCTCGTTGGCTTTTGTTAGGTTTTGCCTCCACTTCCTATCTGCCTCAAGAAGCTCGTCAAGCATCTTTATGTTTTCGGGATTATCCCTTTTGGTCAAATTTCTTCGGATGAGTTCAGGGTTCTCCCGGATTAGTTTGATGTCTAGCATATCGTCTACCTTTGAAATTGGCTGTATAGCTTAACATTCAGATTACTATTTAGTCTTGCGATCTGCCTCTTTTCGTGGTTTCTCTACGTCTTGATGAACTGTAGAACTCTACGTCTTTCTCCTGTTTCTAGCAGGTAATACAGGTTAAACTGATATTCACGATAAGGTTCTGAAAAGTTAAAGAAAATATTAAGGGTGTGTCACCGATCCGCATCGGCTGCTTTCTTTGGTTTACTTGGATAGCGTAATTTCCATCGTCGAAACCATTCTGCTCTTGGTCTCTCCCTCTCGGGGCGGCATCTCGGCGGTGCCTATCGCTATGCTGGTGACTTTAAGCTCTTTTACGAAGCGATTCCGGGCTATCTCAGCCACGTCGACGGCTGTAGTTATCGCTTGGCCTCTGGCTTTCAGCGTTATTGCGTTTGTTTTCCCGGAAGATAGGCTTGTTATTATTGCCAGCACATAGCTCATTGGAGGTTTGTTTCCGACGAAGATCACGTCTGCATTCTCTGTCATTTCGTTCACTCCTTTTTGCCTTTGTGTAACGTTGCTGCTTTTGGCTCTGTTTGATGGCAGAACGTTACCGTTCACTATTAGACGGAGGTCTTCCTAATAAGCTTCAAGGGAAGACAGAATCTAGAACAGTCTTCTAGAGCAAACAAGAAATGGTCGTGGTCCCTGCGACTTTTACGATTGTAACTTTTGAATTTTCCGATTAGTGCCGTTTAAATATAGTTGTTATCATACGGAATAACCGAGTTAGGCGATGCTGACCAAACTGAAGAAGCAAGTTCAACAACTTCTATCTTCTCAAGCGAAGATTGCTTACAGCTTGGGATTTACTCCAAATGTCATAAGCGCAATCGGTCTAGTACTTTCTGTTTCTTCAGCAGCAGCGTATGCATTGTCGCTCAATTGTTCTTGGCTGCTTCTGCTTGCTGCCGTTTTGTTGCTCTCTTCCGGTTTCTGTGATGCGCTTGATGGCATAATAGCCAGGAACCACAACCAAGCAACGGTTTTCGGCGGTTTCTTTGATTCCATCCTGGACAGATACGCCGACGCCATAGTATTCTCGGGTATCATGGTGGGCGGTCTATGCGATATCCACTGGGGACTAGCTGCTCTCTTCGGATCAATGCTGGTGAGCTACAGTCGGGCAAGAGCGGAGGCTGCGGGAGTGAAGATGGAATCCGTGGGAATAGCTGAAAGAGCTGAGAGAATCCTGATACTAATCGCTGCAAGCGTTATTGCATTCTTCTGGTTTCCGTCCTTGAATCTTGGGATTGCCATAATTGCAGTCCTTTCAAACCTTACGGTAGTTCAAAGAGTAATACACGCCTACAATGTGCTTAAGAAAAACAAAGCGTTGAATGAGCGTTAGCGTCTTCTTCTATACTTCGTGTGCCGTTCACTTTCCGCCCTAACTTTAACGATTCCACGATGCACGGCACAAGAAATGCAGTAGTATTTTGTGTCAAACCAAGAGGCCATGTAAGTGCCTTTCTGCCTAAGCTCCTTGGCAAGCTGTGGCTCAACGAAAGAGACTCGACGAGTGGACTTCTTGGCCTTGTCGCGAGGCACCTGGGCTCCACAGTTCGCGCATTGAACGAGACTGCTGCTTCCTTTGCCTCCCTTTGATCTTCCTCTACTCTTTCGCTTAGACGGCAACTATTCTAGCCTCTTTTATATTTGACATCAATACTTCAGTTTTCTAACTTATATATCTGCTCTCAAAGCCAACAATCTATCGGTGTTAGCAATTTCGCCAATTACCGAGATTTTCCCGAGTTTCTCCAAGTTTGTTCTCAACAACAAACGACACCGCAGTTCTTTGTTTGTCTTCAGAGGCTAACAAAACTTGCACGGCTTCCCACTTGTAGCCTCCCGGGTCTAAGCAACTCTTAAATGAGCGATTACTACTTGTCACTATTGAAAGTCCAAGCCTCGACAAAACTTGCGAAGTGACCAAACACTATGTCTGAAATCGGGTTAAGAACAAGAATGCTCGTCAAAGACGTTATGTCCAGTCCGGTTGTAACCACGGACGAAGAAGAATGCGCAAACACTGTTGCCAAGCTGATGCTTGAAAATAAAGTTGGCTGCATAGTAGTCACGAGCAAAGAGGAAAAACCACTTGGGATAGTCACTGAGCGAGACCTGGTAGCAAGGGTCCTCGCCAAAAACGTTCCCCCTGAAAAAACAGCTGCTAAGGCGTTCATGTCGTCTCCATTGGTAACGATAGAGCCGGATGCTCCCATAATCGAGGCAGCCAAGCGAATGCGCAAGAAAGACATCAGGAGACTCGCCGTCATTTACAAGAACAACCTGGTCGGCATAGTGTCTAGCAAAGACATCTTGGACGTGATGCCAGAACTCATAGAGATAATCCAGGAAAGAACCCGAATTGAGGGCGCTGGTGGTCCTGAAGCAACAGAAACCGCGGAAGAAGCTCCGTTGTACGGATACTGCGACCGCTGCGGGGTCTACTCTGAAAACTTGAAAGACGCCAACGGCCAGAACTTGTGCGAAGATTGCCGTATTGAGTTAGAAACAGAAGAATAGCATACTGTGGCTAAGATCGCCTCTTCGGAGACCAGCTTTTCACTCTTTCTTTCGTCAAACAAGTTTAATTAGCCTATAACTAGTTATTCCTCATTCTGAGAGCGCACCCAACTTGATCGCTGATTTGGTTCTAGCAAACGCCAAAGCATATTACGACAAGCAAATAGTGGACTGTTCGATAGCAATAGAAAACGGCCAGATATTCAAGATTGGCAAAGAAACACAAATGCCTAAAGCCGATGAAAGAATCGACTTGGGGAACCTTTTGCTTCTGCCGGGGCTAATAGATTCACATGTACACTTGCGTGATGAAGCCAAAGCATACAAAGAAGATTTCTACTCAGGAACCGCAGCCGCAGCTGCCGGAGGAGTAACAACCGTTCTAGATATGCCCAACAATGACCCAGTTACTATGAGTGCAAAAACCTTGCACAACCGCATGCATCTTGCTGAAAAGGAAGCTCTCGTTAACATTGGTTTTTACTCTGAATTTCCAAAGAGCTCAGATGAAATCACGAATATCGCGGCTCAGGGAGCCGTTGCATTCAAGCTTTTTATGGTCACCCAGATAGGCGGGTTAAATGTAGAAGACAACGAATCAATACAGGAAGCTTTCAGAAAAGTAGCTGCAACCGATCTACCGATCGCAGTACACGCTGAGGACAAAGCCTCAATCGAAGCTACTGCTCAAGCGCTTAAACGTGGTAGGCGTGATGATCTGAAGGCTTTTCTCCAAGTTCACTCGGAACAAGCTGAACTCAAAGCCGTAGAGCGCGTGCTTAAGAGCGCCGCAGAGACAGAAGCGCGTTTGCACATATGTCACGTCACAACTGAGAACTGTTTAAACATGATTACTGAAGCGAAAAACTCTGGAAACAAAGTGACATGCGAAGTAACCCCTCATCATCTCCTGCTCTCACAAATAGACTATGAAAGAATAGGCACCATGGCTGCTGTCATGCCACCGCTGCGGAGTAGTCATGATAATGAAGCGTTGCGAAAAGGGGTCTCCAACGGTAAAATCGATGTTGTAGGCTCGGACCACGCTCCACACACATTGGACGAGAAATTATCCCATAGTATATGGGACGTCAAAGTCGGTTTCCCGGGGCTGGAGACCACGCTCCCGCTGTTGTTGACTATGGTGGAAAAACACACGATTTCGCTTGAAACCCTTGTGAGGCTGCTGGCAGAAAAGCCCGCGGAAATCTTCAATACCAAGGGCAGAGGACACCTGAAACAAGGTTGGAAAGCAGATATGGTGGTCGTGGACTTCAAACGCAAATTCAAGATCCAGGCTTCTACGTTCCACTCAAAAGCAAAATTCTCACCTTTCGACGGGCGTGAAGTGCAGGGCAGACCAGTCAAGACCTTTGTCAATGGAATGCTAGTCATGGACGACCAAGAAATAGTGGCTAAACCCGGAGGCGGCAGCATAATCCGGAGTCAACATGGATGAAGTTCCTATCAGACGGGATGCTAGGACGAACCACTCGTTGGCTACGCATTTTGGGGCAAGATGTCAAGTATTCCGTTGACTTCAATGACGAAGAACTAATTGCGCTAGCGAAAAAGGAGCGCCGAGTTCTTCTAACAAGAGACTTTGAACTTTACCAACGGTCCGCAGCCAAAAAACTAAACGCGTTCTACGTTGAAGCCAAAAGCGAAACTGAGCGACTAGCGGAACTATCTCGACGCTTCGCTTTTCCGCTGCAATTTGACGTTACGACTTCACGCTGCCCTAAATGCAACGGAAAACTCCGCTCAATGCCAAAAGAAAAAGCAGTTGGCAAAGTTGAAAAAAATACTTTCGAAAACTATGACGAGTTTTGGCGTTGCACGCACTGTGGGAAAATCTACTGGCGTGGCGCGCACTGGGGGCGAATTAGCGCTATGCTTGAAGAGGCAGAAGGGAAGCTCAAGCTTTCTTGAGGAGCCACTTTAGCGGGATGTCCTGGAAAGTTCCGTCAGGCAGCGTTCGCCTTACCGTCATGGGTAAGATGCCGGCTTCAAGCTCCTTCATTCCGATGTCTATGGGACTTGAGCGGCCTTCATCAATTTCTACAAGTATTGGAGCACCCATCGAAATCTGAAGGGATCTAGCCCCTACTATTCTCGCCTTCTCGAAACGTGTTATTTTTGGCGGACCAACCACGATTTTTTCTTGCTCTGTCGTTTCTAGTACTCCCCCATTCCTGGATATCCCCCGCCAGGTGCTCCTCCGGGTGGAGTGGGCGGGCCCTTCATCTTGCCTGAGGCGATCACATCATCTATCTTGAGAATCATGGTTGCGGCTTCCGTTGCTGATTTGATGATCTGTTTCTTGACCGTGATTGGTTCGAAAACGCCGATTTTTGACATGTCTTGAGTTTTTCCTTCCCTTACCTCAATTCCGTACCAGGTTTCTCCTTGATCGTGCTTTGATCTCAGCTCTGATATCACGTCGATTGGTTCCAAGCCTGCATTTTGCGTGAGAGCAACTGCAATAGTCTCTAAAGCTTCCGCGAAGATCATGACCGCGAGTTGTTCTTTGCCCGGTAGGGTTTCAGCGTACTTTCTGATTACGCTTGACATTTCAAGCTCTGGAGCACCTCCTCCCGCAACCATCTTTGGTTCTGTGATTGTGTCTCTAACAACACAAAGAGCGTCATGGAGTGAGCGTTCCGTTTCAGCTGTGAGTCTATCTGTAGCTCCTCTTATTAGGAGAGTGACTGCCTGTGGGTTTTTACACCCCTCTACAAATGTCATCTTGTCATCGCCAATTTTGCGCTCTTCAACAAGGGCCGCATATCCGAGGTCTCCTGAGGCTATGCTGTCTATCTTGGACACTATTTTTCCGCCTGTAGCTTTCGCCAGCTTCTCCATGTCAGATTTCTTGGCTCTTCGAATCGCGATTACTCCTTTCTTGGCAAGAAAATGCTGCGCCATATCATCGATGCCTTTCTGGCAGATGACAACATTTGCGCCTGACTTAGCGATTTTATCCGCCATATCTTTGAGCATAGCTTCCTCTTGGTTAAGAAACGCCTCGATTTGATCTGGTGTTTCTATGTTGATCTTGGAATCGAACTCGGTCTTCTCAATCTCCAAAGAAGCATCAAGTAGCGCAATCTTTGCCTGTTCTACACGTTTTGGCATTCCTGAGTGGACAATTTCTTTGTCCAGAACTATGCCGTTGATTAGTTTGGTTTCGCTCAGCGATTCACCAGTTTTTTTCTCAACTTTGACGTCGTCAACATCGACTTTCCAATTTTTGCCATCTTTCTCAGCGACCTCGAGCATTGCCTTGACTACCAGATCGGCGAGGAACTCTCTGGAATCGGCGACGAGCTTGCCTGCCATAGAAGTCTCTGCGATCTTTTTGAGCGTCTCTGCGTTCTCGGGGTCCACTTTTATCGCGATCTTGTCGAGCACCTCGAGTGCTTTTTCAGCAGCTTTCCTATACCCGTCGATTATTATGATTGGATGAACATTCTTCTCTATCAATTCCTCGGCTCTATTCAATAGCTCGCCCGCAACTATGACAGCTGACGTCGTTCCGTCGCCAACTTCGTTGTCCTGCGTTTTAGAAACCTCTACCAGCATCTTGGCTGCGGGATGCTGAATATCCATTTCATCTAGGATTGTTCGCCCATCGCTGGTTATGGTCACATCTCCGAAATTATCTACAAGCATCTTGTCCATGCCTTTCGGACCCAGTGAGCTTCTAACGCTTTCTGCAACAATCTTCGCAGCAGTTATGTTGGCATGTTGGGCTTCTCTCCCGCGTGAGCGGTTTGATCCTTCTTTGAGTACCAGAACAGGGACTCCGCCTGCTTGGACATTAGCTGACAAATCAAGATCCTCCTTTGAGTGCGAACAAGAAAGATCACATTTGAAATATAAGCATTTCGAGAAGCATTATTTGAACTATGCAAGGCACTCAAGTTTTTGTATGTTTGCTAATAGACTGAAACTTTTGCTATTCCGTTAATTTTCAAAAGCTCGGGGATTAGTTCTCCAGGAATCTTCTGGTCCACAATTAATGTGAGTTTTGGCTCTGGCGAAAGCTCCGGGTCATCGACGATTGCTTGCCTAATGCCCAAACCACCTTTTGTTAGCACCATTGCCGAGTTTGCCAAAATGCCAGGGGTCTTTGCATCTACCGGCACAATTTCGACTACGCTCAGGTTCAGATGTTTGGCAATTTCTTTCAGGGAATGCCC
>CAZWBY010000025.1:9686-15501 GCA_964632825.1 uncultured Candidatus Bathyarchaeia archaeon | reverse complement strand
GACGAATTGAATGCTACAGCGTTCCACACATACGTCTACCTCGTTAAGGCCGGAAAACCCGTTGGACCAAGAGAAGTCATGCGAGGAGCAAGCCTCTCAAGTCCAAGCGTAGCGTATAGAAATCTGCAAAAACTAATTGACCTCGATTTGGTCTTGAAAGACGAATACGGCAACTACGTTGCCAAAGAGAAGGTTGGCATCAAAGGGCAAATCTGGATTGGGAAAACCCTAGTGCCAAGGTTTATCGTTTTCGGCTTGATCTTCTTGGGGTTTGTGATTGCAGAGCTTGCGGTGTTGATACCGCATTTGCTTCTTCAGGCTTCCGTCGAAGGCTCGTTCTTGCTTCTAACAGCGCTTACAATCGTTACTGCAGTAATATTTCTGGTTGAAGGCATACGATTCAAGAGAACTAGCTGACACTGAGTATTCATCGTGCGAGTCGGATTTTCTGCTAGGCTTGATCCGAGTCTCTCAAATCTTGTTCCAGACTAGGAACGCTTTGTTCCAAGATTAGAACTAAATAACCGTCAAAGCAAACTATTCTTGATGAAGCATGACTGAACGAAATATCACCTCACTTCCAGTTCAACCTCAAGTCTTTGTCTTGGTGGTTTGAATGGGCAACTGGCTTGAGGAACATGAGAGTTCTCTTAGATTCTGGATCTTTGTCGCTGTCTGCGCCTATTTTGCCTACGCCGTATACTTCGCTGTTTACGGATTGAACTTCAGCATTTCACTGGTGTACGATCAATATGTCTATGGTTTGGTGTCAAAAAACCCCTGGTGGTGGGCGGTTCTCTACTACGGCAGCGAGGGCATTGCCGGCTCAGTTGCGATTGTGCTTCGTGCCGTAGGCGGCGCCTTTGCAGCCTACTCGGCTTTCATCTATTGGAGGAGGAAAGACAATGGTCTTCCGCTCATAAGGAATAAAGTCAGCAAAGCTTTGTTCCTTGAAGCTTGTGCCTTCCTGGCTCTGATACCTTCGGTAATCGCAGCCTTCGCATACTATTCTTCAGCCGAGTATCTTTACTACTTTGATCATACTCCCGGGCAGCTCCTATTGTTTGGCACAGGCATACCCTGCCTAGCAATGGTGCTAATTGTTCCTCCGTGTCTGCTGAAGCTGAGGGCAGCGATAACCGGCAATTCTCAACGTTCAGAAATCGTCAGGTGGAGCAGCATAACGAGCGTTGCCTACTTATTCGTTGTATTTTGGTTTAACTATTCCATGCTTTGGTCAGCAACAATGGTTTCCTACCCACGTTCTCAGCAGCAATACGGTCTGGATTTTCTTCTTCAACCAGTAAACTTCGCCAGTTTTGCAGTGACAGTTTTTGGTCTCCTGTCTATAGCTGCGCTGGCATTGGCTTCTACTCTTCCTGCAATCAAGAGAAAATCAACCAAGTTGAACTTGAACCATATTGGCGTAACTATCCTGACCTTTGGAGGCTATTTCGTATTCAATACATTTTTCTACTATCTTACCGGAGGCTACGAAGCTCACCCAAGCGTTTGGTATGAAGTAATAGGTCCACTTCACAATCCCTATCTGTGGTGTGTATCTTTCGTTCTCCTAGGTTCAGCGATACTGATCTATTCTCATAGAGTGAAAAAGTCACAGCCTCGACAAACAAGCGACGACAAGAGTGAAGACTAGGTTTGTAGTCTGCAACCCTGAAAAGATTTAGACAAGAGACCTGAAGGTCGTTTCAAAACAGCAGTCAATCAAGAAAAGTACCGCTGACACAGTTACTCTTGCTCCGAAAAAAGGAGAAAAAAGGCGTGAATTTGTCAAGAAAGGATGAATTTAGCTCCCAGAGAATATTTATATTAGGCTTCATGATCTTACTGCAAGGAAAACTTACAGGAACCATCAAACTTGAACACTCCCCATGACGTTCCAGCACAGCCATTCATAGAAAAACTGGCTAAATACTTAAAAGAAAACGTCGATCAAGTCCAGCCACCAGTATGGGCAGCCGTGGCGAAGACAGGCTCACACGTGGAGAAACAGCCCCAAAACCCCGACTGGTGGTATATTCGAAACGCCGCAATCCTGCGAAAAGTCTACGCTCACGGACCAATAGGCCTAGAAAGACTACGCGCAGACTACGGAGGAAGAAAAGGCTTCACAGTCAGACCAAATCACGCCTCCAAAGCCGGAGGAAGCAACATCCGCAAAGCGCTCCAACAACTGGAAGCAGCCGGATTAGTACAAACGCTAAAACCGCAAGGTCGAAAAATGACGCCGAAAGGACGCAAACTCCTGCAAGAAGTCGCTGGAGACCTACACAAGGAAATGGTCAAGACAGCCCCTGAACTCAGCAAGTATAAGGGCGAGTAGGGAATGTCAGACGAAGAGCTTGAAGCCATACGCCGAAGAAAACTTTTGGCCATGAAACAACGGCCAGAAAACGATGAGAGGCAAGCCGAAGCAGAACAACTAGAAGCGCAGAAACAAGCTCTGTTAAGACAAATCCTTTCGCCTGAAGCCAGACAACGCCTAACAAACCTAAAGATGATCAAGCCCGAGATCACCGATCAACTTGAACTCCAACTAATACAGCTCGCGCAGACCGGGAAACTCCCTATTCCCTTGTCAGACGCGCAGCTGAAACAGATCCTAGTCCAACTCCAGGGAAGAAAACGAGAAATAACAATCAGAAGAGTGTAGAAATGGCAAGAGTCAAACCCCCGGCGAAAAAACGCAGACTTTCAAAAGCCGGAAAAGAGAAACAGCCAGTCCCGACTTGGGTCATAGTGCGAACAAGCGGCAAAGTCAGAACTAACCCTAAACGGCGAAGAAACTGGAGAACACGAAAGATAAAAGCATAGGAGAGACACAAAACAATGACAACCGAAGAAAAACCCCCTGTGCTGGCACCTAAAGAAGACAAACCCGTAGCCGCAGAAGATGCCGAACTTGAGAAACTGTTAGAGGAAAAACCAGAAGAAACCGAAGAAGCTGAAACTCAAGAAGAAGCCGAAGAGACGAAACCAGCACCGAAGAAAAAGAAAGGAAAAGAAGACGAAATAGTCGAGGAAAGAATCTACACTATCCCGCTTGGAAAAGCCTCGATCCGACCCCCGAAAAAGAGAACTCCACGTGCCATGCAGATGATTAAAGCCTTCATAACCAAACACATGAAACTCGAGATGCGAGTTGAAGAAGAAGAGGAAAAAGAGGAACTGCCCAAACTCGTGATCAGCCAAGAAGTTAACGAAAGAATCTGGGGCAGAGGAATCGAAAAACCTCCAAAGAAAATCCGGGTTCGCGCAGCCAAAGACAAAGACGGCAACGTCACGGTTTATTTGGCTGAAGGCGAATAGTCATTGGCCGTCTACCTGTCCAGCATCGTCGGAAGCGCTAGCATAGGCGTTTACTCATTAGCCACCGACAAAGTTGTTTTTATTCCCAGCGTGGTTCCGCTGAAAAAGGCGGAAAGGGCAGCTGAATGGCTCAAAGCGAAACTCGTTCACACCTCGATCAGTAGTTCAGTTCTCATAGGCGCATTCGCTTGCGCAAACTCCAACGGCATACTGTTACCAAGCTCTGTCCTAGAACCAGAACTCTTGGTGATAAAGAGACACTTCGAGAACAACGTCACGGTCATGGAAACAAAAAGGACTGCCTACGGCAACCTGGTGCTGGCAAATGATTTCGGAGCTGTAGTTGACCCACGATTCAAGGAACCACAGATTAGACAGATATCTAACACGCTAGGCGTCGAAGCCGTTCCTACGGAGATTGCTGGATTGCCCTACGTTGGTTCCTTAGCCGTTGCCACAAACAAAGGCGTGTTGGCTCATCCACTGTTGAAGGATGAAGAGCGCAAGGTGCTCGAAAGTGTCTTCAAAGTACCCGTGGACGTCGGCTCAGTGAACTGCGGAATCCCCTACGTCGGAACGGGATTGATCGCAAATTCCCATGCGGCAGTTGCAGGTTCTATGACGACCGGACCCGAGATGTTTATAATTGGGAATGCACTGGATGTTGTGCAGGATGATGAATAAAAGTGAAAGTTTTCAGAGTAACCGGCGAAATCCGCAAGCCTAAACTGGCAACTCCTTTTGCGAAGGAAATCGTGGCGGAGAAGCCCGAACATGCCGTTGAGAGAGTTTACGCTGAGATCGGCAGCAAACACCGTGTCAAGCGGTGTTTCATGAAGATAAGCGCTGTCGAAGAGATCTCACCTGAACAGATTGAAAACCCAATTCTGAAGAAAATTGTTGCTGGGGAATGAGCTTGGCTAGCAGGAGCAAGGAAGAAGAAGAACTCCGCAAGCTAAGCGTTGAGATGCGATATCTAGAACAGACAGCTGAAACCCTGCAACAGAGAATCGGCATGGTCAATGCCGCAATCACAGACCTAACATATGCCAATGCAACCTTAGAGGGCGTGGAGCAGGAGAGAGAAAACGCTGAACTCTTGGTTCCAGTGGGCGGCGGCTCCTACGTCAAAGCAAAACTCTCAAGCTCCGACAAAGTCATCATAGGACTGGGCGCAGGAGTATCCATCGAAAAAACCCTACCCGAAGCAAAATCCATCCTCAAGGAAAGGCTAGATGAACTTCAAAAGTCCGGTGCAGCAGCCCAACAACAATTCTCTCAAGTTGCCGAAAGAATCAACGCCGGAAGAAACAGACTCGAAACCCTACTCGGCACTCTGAGAGAGGGGAAAACTCCAGCCAATGTTTGATAGGCTGAAAAAAGGCTTCAAAGGGCTCGTCACAAAAGTAACGACAGCCGAGCTCAAACCTGAAAACCTCAGACCGATTCTCGATGAGTTCAAGATGAGCCTCATTGAGAATGACGTTGCGTTCCCAGTGGCTGACCACGTTTGTGATGAACTTGAAAAACGTCTAACTGGCCTGCAGATCAAACGAATGGAAGACCGCAAAAGAATCGTCGAAGACAATCTCAGAAAAGTCCTTCTGGAAGTCATGGTCACCAAACAACCTGTTGACCTCCTGAAGTCGGCCGCGGAAAAACGTGACAAGAAAGAGCCACTCATTCTTCTCTTCGTTGGCATAAACGGGACAGGAAAGACAACAACCATAGCCAAAGTAGCCCAGTTCTTCAAGGACAGGAAATACTCTGTTCTGCTTTCAGCAAGCGACACATACCGCGCGGGCTCAATAGAACAACTTGAGGAACACGCGAAACGATTAGGCTTGCGAGCAATCAAAGGCGTCTACGGCGGAGACGCAGCTTCAGTAGCCTATGACGCTATTAGCCACGCAAAAGCCCACGGAATGAACATTGTTCTGATCGATACAGCAGGGCGCATGCAGACAAACCAAAACCTGATGGGCGAACTGCAAAAAGTCAAACGCGTCGTATGCCCTGACATGACAATCTTCACGGTGGACTCGCTTATCGGAAACGACGCAGTCACACAAGCAGAGGAATTCAACAAAAGCATCGGCATAGATGCCACCATACTGACAAAAGTGGATGCGGACGTCAAAGGCGGCTCATCGCTAAGCGTGACTTACGTGACACAGAAACCCATACTATTCATAGGCGTAGGGCAGAAATACAAGGATCTGGAACTCTTCAATCCAGACAGATTCATCAACATGATACTACAGTAACCGCGCTTTTTTCTCGACGCTGCGAGTATGCCCCCAAACTACTCCACTAGTTCTAGCAATATGGCTTTCGCTGAGTAGAGTCTATTCTCAGCTTGCTCATAAATCACAGACTTCGGATTCTCAATTGCTTCCACGCTAATCTCGTATCCCCTGTGAATGGGCATGTCATGCATCACGAAAGCGCTGCTATCCTTCAACAAAACACCATTAATCTGATA
>CAZWBY010000025.1:0-9586 GCA_964632825.1 uncultured Candidatus Bathyarchaeia archaeon | reverse complement strand
TTGGTGCACCCCTCAATGAGCGAATTGCAGACGTTATTGTGAACCCCAACGTAGACCAGCTTCGCCCCTTTCAACTTTCCTTTCTTCTCCTTGACCGTTATCAAATCAGCCAAAGCTTGACTAGGGTGATACATGTCATCGCAACCGTTTACGACAGGAACCTTCGAGGAATCCGCCATCTTTCGAAGATCCGCATTTTTCAACAAACGAGCCATTATGCAATCAACATTACGCGACAAGTACTGCGTCTCATCGCCTATGTCAGCTAGAGTGAAATTCGTGCTCCGCCAGTCGATGAACAAAGCGTGACCACCAAGCTGTGTCATCGCAACTTCAAAAGCCACCCGAGTTCGAGTGCTCGTCTTCTGAAAAACCAAAGCAGCCGACTTGCCCTTCAACTTCTGCGCAAACTCTTTCGGGTTGTGCTTCAACTCAATTCCCTTGTCAACAAAGCCTTCAATCTCTTGACCAGACAACCCCTTGAAATTAATCAGATGCAAACTCTTTCGCCTCTCAAGACAGACCGAACCATAATCTGAGATTTAAGACTTTATGGAAACCTTTTTCCTCACAAAACCACAATCTCCTTCCGACAGTAATGATACTCCTAGCATACTCAGCCAAAGACACCGCAGGCACAAACATAGCAAAGAGCGTCCTCGCGAACTTCAACTTCAAAGAAACCACAGAAACATTCCAAGAGCAGCCTGTTTTCACAGCCAAAATCAACGGAAGGTCTGTCAGATTAGTCACTCTCAAAGAAGAAACAATCTACGCCCAAAACCTGCCGGAATCTTTTCCGGACTTGGACCTGGTTGTCTTCCTTTCGAGACACAGCAGCGCCAGTGGCACACCAACCCTGTCAGTTCACACTCCCGGCAATTTCAATGATGCAGATCTCGGAGGGCTTCCTCAGACATTGTCGAAATGTCCTGCTGAAGCAATGTGCACTGCGCTGAAGACCCTAAGTCGCCTAAAGAAAGAGCTGCAACTTGACTACGAGGTTTCGTACGAATGTACCCACCATGGGCCTTCACTCAGCGTGCCCACCATGTTTGTAGAACTCGGCAGTTCGCCAGACCAATGGAGCGACCTGAGAGCTTCCGAAGCCGTCGCAAAGGCAGCGATGGAAGCCATAGGCAGCTTTGAAGTTTCCAGCAAGAACGCCGCCCTTGGGATCGGCGGTCCTCACTACAACCGACAATTTACTGAGATGGCACTCAAAGACAAAGTACGATTTGGGCACATGATACCCAAATACGCAATTCATTCACTCACTGTCGAAGTGCTCGGGCAATCTGTAGAAAAAACGGTGGAGAAGATAGACATGGCAATCTTGGACTGGAAAGGAATCAAGGGCGCAGACAAAGCCAACGTGTTGAAAGCCTTGGGCGAAATCGGTCTTCCATACGAAAAGATCTAGAGCACATGCCATTTAACGGCAACACAATAATGCACTGTTTTGGCAAGGACTGGCAAATACGAGCTCAGGAATACACAGTAACGTTTATTATTCCTTAGTGAAATCTTGAGTGTGCGAGCAAAAATGGGCATACGTTCATGGCTATCTCAAGCGTCAAAAACGCTGAAACTGGCAACAAAACCAGGAAGAGAAGAGCTATGGCTCTCAATTAAAATCAGCTTCTTAGGCATAGGCGCAGTGGGGCTGGTCGGTTTCTTGATTAAGCTTGTCTCTTCTGTCATAAACCCTGGCGCGGCTTCAAGCTAGAAGGCAAATGTGATGGAGAAGAAAGAAGAGCCGTTCCAAACCAAGATTTTTGCCATAAAAACCACAACCGGGCAAGAACGCAACGTTGCCAGGCTACTAGGCGCCAAGATTGAAATGACCAAAATCCCGATAATAGCCATCCTTGTTCCAGATACCCTCAAGGGCTACGTTTTCATCGAAGCAGACGGTCCCCACATAGTTGAAGAAGCAATCGCAGGTGTGAGGCACGTACGTTCCAGAATTCCAGGCTTGGTAAGCTTCTCCGAAATCGAACGCTACATTGTGAGAAAACCTGTAATCGAAGACTTGTACGAAGATGACGTCGTAGAAATCACGGGCGGACCCTTCAAAGGAATGCGGGCAAAAATAACTCGCATCGACAAGCCAAAAGGAGAGGTAACGCTTGAATTGCTCGAAGCCACATTCACACTGCCAATTACTGTCCATTCCGATTATGTAAAACTAGTTGAAAAATCAAAAACCAGAAGTGAAGCATAATGCCCGAAACGAAAGTTGTAGAACTCCTAGTCAGCGGCGGTCAAGCAACGGCAGGTCCACCTCTAGGTCCAGCACTTGGTCCGTTAGGCGTCAACATCCTGCTTGTCGTAAACAAGATCAACGAATTGACCCACGATTACGCTGGCATGAAAGTCCCTGTCAAGGTGACCGTTAATGTTGAAGACAAACAATTCGAGGTCACCGTTGGTGTTCCAACAGCTGCCGCGTTAATCGTCAGCGAGCTCAAGATTGAGAAAGGATCAGGAACCCCTAACACCGCAAAGGTAGGCGATCTCTCTATGGAACAGATTGTTCGAATCGCGAAAATCAAGCGAGCAGAACTTCTGGCCACAGACTTGAAGAGCGCAGTCAAAGAAGTCCTTGGAACATGCGTGAGTATGGGTGCAACTGTGGACGGCAAAGACCCTCGAGAAGTCCAAAAAGAAATTGACGAAGGCAAATACGCCGAAGCGTTCGTCTAAAGCTTTACATAAGCGAATATTTTTATAATCGGGTTCCAAATCCTCATTGGCACGAGGCCTAAAAATGCCCTTAGACAAAAAAACAATCATTAGTGCAGTTAAGGAAGCCAAAGCAAAGTCTGGCGGCAAGAAATTCAGCCAGACCGTAGACATGGTCCTGAACATTCAGGAAATCGATATGAAAGCACCTGAGGGCAAGATACAAGAAATGGTTGAGTTGCCTCACGCCACGGGAAAACCGAACAAAATATGCGTCATTGCATCAGGCGAGTTAGCGCTTAAAGCCCGCAAGGCTAACGCGGACAACGTTGTTGAGCGCTCAGACTTGGACAACCTGGCAGGAAAGAAGAAAGATCTGAGAAAACTCGCAGAAGATTACGATATTTTCATGGCCGAGGCTCCCCTGATGGCCCTCGTTGGCAGAACATTGGGTCCCGTATTGGGTCCTCGTGGAAAGATGCCTATTCCTGTCCTTCCATCGGTAGACATAACTTCCCTGATGGCAAAACACAGGAAAACGGTGCTCGTGCGAATGCGCAACCAACCGATTATCCAGGTTTCAGTGGGCTCAGAAAACATGAGCGAAGAAGAACTGTTTGACAACATACAAGCCATACTGAAGGTCTTGGAAGTCAAACTAAAACGAGGGCTCAAGAACATAAAAATGGTTTTCATCAAAACCTCAATGGGCGAGCCCGTGAAGGTAAAACCGTAAGGGTGCACTGTCATGCCGAGTCAAATGGTGTTAGAAGAAAAATCAGGCGAAGTAGAGCAAATCAAAGAGATGCTGCAAGGATACAGTTCCATAGGGATAGCTAGCCTGCAAAAAGTGCGAGCTTCCCAGCTGCAAGAACTGAAGAAGACTCTCGGTGACAAAGTCAGCATGCGAGTGCTAAAAAACACACTAACAAAGATAGCAATTGAAGAAATGGGAAAAGAGGACCTCAAGAAACTTGAACCTTACCTGCAGGGCTCAAACGTCTACCTCTTCTCAGACCTCAACCCCTTCAAACTCGCGTTACTCCTGGAAAAGGGCAAGGTGAAAACAACAGCCAAAGCAGGCGATATTGCCTACATGGACGTAGTTGTCCCCGCAGGCAACACAGGCCAGCCCCCGGGTCCAGTAATCAGCCAGTTAAACGCAGCGGGCTTGCCTACCCGGCTTGAGTCTGGAAGCGTTTGGGTCAGCAAAGACACCTTGGTCGTTAGAAAAGGCGAACCAATCAACGAACGCCTCGCAGGAGTATTATCAAAGCTAGGGATAAAAGCAGTTGAGCTTGGCATTGCAATGCATGCCATTCTTGACGAGGGCTCGATAATCAACGCTGAACAGCTGAAGCTTGATCTAGAGCAAACCAAGAATAGCCTGAGCCAGAGTTATGGAGACGCTTTTGCTTTATCGCTTGAAGTTGCTTTTCCGACGCTAGAAAATGTCATGGCGCTGCTACAACTTGCTCATCAAAAAGCTTTTGCTCTGTCTCTGAACGCGGCAGTCCCGACAAAAGACACAATTGCAGACCTCATCAGAAAAGCCAACGCGGAAATGACAAGCTTAAACACTGCACTGGAAAAGGCTCAACCTAAAGCATAAGTACATTCGCAGACCAGAGTTACGAGAAACAGTTTCAGGCTTTTCCTTACATTTTTCTCTTAGGCTTTAGCCTTCCCTCTAACCCCATTCGGTTGTGTCTCAGTATGAAAATAGGTAGCTCAGGACCTGATTTTAGGCAAACACTACACTAGTGGTGTTTTACAATGACCATCCGGGACTCATTTTGCTGTTGGGGGCTTCAGGAGTATTTCTATCAGATCTGCTTTGGTCACTATTCCGAGCAATTTCGATTTGTTTGTCGGGTCTACAACAACCAGGCGTCCTATCTCATGTTCGCTCATCTTCCTGAAGACGTCCAGTCCAGTTTCTCCAGGCAGCACTTTGACGAGTTTCCTTCGCATCACCTGCTCAACTCTTGTCTCTTGTCTTTTGCCCTTGTCGACATGTGACGCCTCTTCCAAGGTGACGAGTCCGACCAAGTCGCCTTTTTCGTCGAGGACTGGGTATCCAACGTGATGTTTCTTCACCATAAGGTCAAGGAGCTTATCGATTGTCAGTTTTTCATCCACTGTCACAACGTTTCGGGTCATGACGTCCTCGACTTTGACATGAGCCAGGGATTCGGTTTCTCTCAGCGGAATCGAGACAAAAGTATACCCATAGGTTCTTTCCAACTCTCCAGCCTTCTTGAGACCTGCAGCTCTTTTCTGCATCGCTGCTCTAATGACTCGTTCGTAAACACTCGGCTGTTCTTCTATCGGCTGCGTTTTCAGAATTCCTCTTTCCACGGCTTTGTTGAAGAACTCTTCTCCTGCCTTGGTCCTGACAATTACCGTGGACCAACCTTCCAATGGATACGCACCTCCGACAGAAATGTCGGCGAGTTCATCCGTGAAATCCGTGCACACTCCACAACTGGGCATGATGTGTTCTTCTATCTCCTGAAGAGGGACTCTCACGATGCCCTTGGTTGTGTGAATTACGAAATCTTTTGACAAACGCATTTGCTTAATGTCTGCGGCATTGATCTTGTACTCCCTCTCCAAGTACTCCAGCAGAGGGGCATGTGAAAAGGTTCCGAAACAGAAGAGACCAATGCTTATTTTCAGACTAGCTCCTATCTTGTGCTGCCACGCTTCAATCTTGCGTAGGGCACGGGTGTGGCAGGGCACTCCGACATAAGCAATCTTTGTCTTTCCGTACCCTGTTACGGCGCTTCCAAATGCCTTTGCCACCGAAGACGGGAAAAACTTGCTGCCAATTGCCGAGACAATGTCATCTGGCACCAAAGCAACCGATGCCTTAGGCTTAGTTGGGCTATCGGGTTCTGCAGAAGACACTATTGCGCTGTCAAATACATCGGTTTCTACACCGAACTTCAACAGTGCGGTAACAACGCTCCCACCGCTGCTTTGCGCTCTTAGGTTCTCATCCGCTGCTTGGGCGATGACGATTTTCCGATAGTATCCAAAAGCCTCATTCCTGAGCGGAGCGTCTGAAACACATTTTAGGCTTCTGAGAAGAAGAGCTTCTGAATGCGGGCATATCTCATAGCATATTGGGCACAAATCCAAGTCGTCGGCGCAGTTGTGTACTCGCTTAAGTTGGTCTCCTTCAATCTGAATGGCGTCAACTGGACAGGCGGCCTCGCAGGCTCCGCAAAGCGTGCAAAAGTTGTTGTTAATTATTCTCTCTTCTAAGAGATTGTAAGCAATCAGCTGGCCGTCTTTGGGCTTCACGTTACCCCTCATGCTGAGTAACTTGGTGCAAGCTCCTTAAATACGTCATTGTTCAACACATTTCTATCTCTAATCTTCTGCCTAGCCCAAAAAACCAAAACATAGTTCCCAAACCCGAACCGACTAAGACTTCTACAGTTACGCATACTCTCCCCCACTGGCACATACATACAAACGAATAGAATAACACACTCAAGCTCCACTGGATTAACTGGAAATTCGCGTGTTGCAGCTAGGTTTGGTTCGATCCCAGTAACTATCTGCGATCTCTCTATGGAAAAACTTATCCTTTCAGCTAATACAAATCGCTCTGTCCATGGTTGCCCCCAGGGAGAAAAATGGATGCCCCAAAAATAGGTTTGAACCATTCCGCTCTGCCAATAGTTAGCAGACTTATCAAGAACTCCAGTGAGTACGCTGTCATTGTCGAAAAATCCGAATTAGGAGCAACCATAATCGATGCAGGCATCAACACTGTGGGGGGATTTCTGACTGGCGGATTGGTTACCGAAATATGCTTAGCAGGCTACGGTGCGGAAAAGATCCTTCAAATGAAGTATGGAAAAGTGGTCTTGCCTTCAATATTTGTCCAAACAGATCAGCCAACTCTCGCTATTTTGGCTTCCCAATTTGCAGGCTGGCACATAAAAACTGATGGGTTCTCAGCTCTTGCATCGGGTCCCGCAAGAGCTTTAGCGCGTAAACCCAAGGACTTATTCGAAAAAATCAAGTATAAAGAAGAATCAGAAATCGCAATTCTTGTGCTAGAAACCGAATCCAAGCCGCCAGAAAGCGTAATTGAGCAAATAGCAGCGAAATGCAAGGTAGAACCCCGAAATCTCTTCCTCATCGTGTTCTCAACGACAAGTCAAACTGGAGCCACGCAAGTCTCCGGAAGAGTCTTAGAAACAGGATTATGCAAACTCGTGGGATTAGGTCTTAATCCTTGGATGATTAAGTATGCATGGGGCTCTGCGCCGATTGCACCAACACACCCTGAATTAGAAGTCGCTATGGAAAGAGTAAACAGTGCTGTTCTACTCGGCGGCATTGCAAATTACGACGTTTGCATTGAAGACGACCAAAAACTTGAAGAATTGGTGACGATGGCTCCGTCTTCTGCGCCAAAAACAGTTCAATTCTCAAATACGAACACTGTTCAAGACAGCCGAAGACCATCCGAAGAGCCCAGCCGGTTCCTGGAAGATTTTAAGAAATCTGGGTTTGACTTCTTCAAGATTGATCCAAATTTGTTTGCACCAAGTGTTGTATCAGTTACTAGTACCAGAACTGGCAAGATTTTTCGATCGGGATACGTAGATGCTGACGGATTAGAGAGTGCGCTTGGCCTTTCCTAAAGTAGCTTCCCTGCGTCCTCACCGGAATTGTATTAGGGAAAAACAGTTATACCAAGTCTTACCTAATTTTCCCGGGGAGACTATGGATAGGAATAAGGCAGCTTATCTCTTGATAGGAATAATTGCTATTTTATCGATTTCTTTGGCAGCGCATTATTCCGGATTGCTAAACGGTACATTTGCCAATGCTGACGCAGTATTGAGCGTGACGGTGATAAACTGCATAGCTACTGCAGTTCTTGCTAGTGTGGCATTTGTAAACATGACCGAGGCAAAAAAGATGAGATCTGAAATGGCGAGACCCCGTCTCGCTCTTGAACCGTCGTTTTTTGAGTATGACAAAGATGGGGACGTTAGTGGTTTTAACTGCCTCAATCTGTGTAACGGTGGGGCTGTTGCCCGGGATGTTGAAATAGACATTCATAATGGAGAGAAAATCAGTTTTCTTTATGCTAGTTCAATTGGAACCAACGATAGGGTTCAGATCTTGAATGGAAAATCGTCTGATTTTGCCGGAGTAATCGATGTCATTGTCAGATACAAAAATATGTATAATAAGAGTATACTCGAAGAACTATCCATGAGCATTAAGTCAATTAACGAAGCTAAAAGAAAGTTGGTCCCAGTTCACGACATGTCCTAGTCCTAGAGCTTGAAAGTTTGCGAACAGTTGTGGCAACGTCACCGATTAACTGGAGAAAGTTCATCCAGCTATTGAACCTGCAAAAGCATTGGACCCGGTTTACATGAATAGTATTTGTGCAAAAAATTTAAAAAGAAAACAAACAAGAATAGGTTAGCACAGGGAGATATGGAAAAATATGCCAGATGAAGAATCCTGTCCATTAATGGAAGCCTATATTCTCGTAAGCGTACGACTTGGTGAATTATGGAAGGTTGCCGAAGAAGTAAGAAAAATTCCAGGTATCAAGAAGGCAAGTGCAGTTGCTGGACGTTTCGATGTTGTCGCTCACGCTGAAGCTGCCAACATATCTTGGGTTATCGCACGCATCCACGGTATCAAAGGCGTCGTCAAGACCGAATCACTCATTACGCTAGAAGCTAGATTTGAGTAAGCACAAGATCGTGCTGTACTCAAAACCATCTTTTCTATCAATTTTGAGTCTGTTCTTTAGCTAGCTATCTGGGCAATGAAAACTGAGTCTTGGTCACAAATCATATTAAGCGATTCCACCTAATTTGAACACAAACAGATATTTGCCAATCACAAACCATAGGTAAGTGCCGTATGGAAAAAAGCAAAATAAGCACCGCTGGAATTGCCATAGTAGGCGCAATCATTATTTCAGCAATTCTGGTTGCTGCCTATGGGTCAATGCAAAGCGATTTTCTATTGAACGTCGAAAACATGGTTGTAACCCTGCTCACGATCGCATTCAACTTCTTGTACCTGATTGGTGCCGGACTGATAACTCTTGGCTCAATTCTGATCACGATTCGGTACGTGAAATCCAAGATAAAGGATCCCTTTCAACCATTTGAGGGATTGCCCCGAGCTCGATATCTGACAGTGAGTTTGGAGATTTTCATTGGTGCGGAAATCATAAAATCGGTAATCGCAAGAACCTACGAGGAGTTCTTCCTCCTAATGCTTACAATTGGAATAAGAGGTCTCGTTGCTGCAGTCCTGTACTTAGAGCGGAAATGGCACGGAGACACAGATGCGAAATCGAAGCCAACCTGAGGTCTCAGTCTACCTTTTCCTGTTTGAAAAACATGAATTATGTTGGACGGAGGAGCTAAGACTTAAATCCGCGGGGTTAACTTCCTAAAAGAAGTCAGCTCGGGAAAATATGGATGACAATAGCTCATCAAGCACAAGACTCGTTACAGTTGTCTCCTCGGTTGAGAAGCGGGACACAATAGTGTTCAACGCAACATTTTTAAACAATGGACATAGACTTTTGACCACTTTCGCGTTCTGCGAAAGGATTATATATGTTCTTCCAAGGTCTACGCTGAACTACGAACGCGGAAAAGGAAGGCGGCGCACAGAGGGGCAATCCAAGCTTGATAATTGAGTCCATTCTCGCTTTCTTAATAATTCTCGCTACGGCATCAGTCATCTATCTTATCGGTCGCCGAGCAGCGCCTAAGCCTGCTCAAAGCGAAAACGAACGTATGACATACGCTTGTGGCGAGAAAATTCCCCTGCAGAAGTTGAAAATCAGTGTTCCTCTTTCCAGATATCTAATCTATTTTGTAAT
>CAZWBY010000024.1:14210-16434 GCA_964632825.1 uncultured Candidatus Bathyarchaeia archaeon | reverse complement strand
ATATTAGAAGATCCAGAGGTTAGCTGTTGACTGAAGCGTCATGACTATTAGAGAAATTGGATGTTGTGGTGCATACTGCAAAACCTGCATGAACTGGCAGAAGGAGAAATATCCAAATGAGAGAACTTGCCGTGGTTGCAAGTTAGGGTACGAGTCAAGCAAGAGAGACTCCAGTAAGGCTAAATGTAAAATCAAAGTCTGCTGCTTTGTCGAGCGAAAACTTGAGACTTGTGCTGATTGCCCAGATTATCCTTGTGCGGTTTTAGAAGCGTTTTGGAACAAGAACGGATGGAAATACAAACAATACAAGAAACAACTTGAATATATCAGACAAAACGGATACGACAAATATCTTGACAACGCAGACAAATGGAAAAGAGCACATGGCAAAATAGCGTTGTAACAGTACAGAGATAATAGACTACGAGGGGATTCATGTGTTCAAGTGTCACTTTTTTCTATGTTCCGCTTTAGGCTCTGAGCAAACTCCTCCGCACGTTTGAGGTCTTCAGCACCAGGTTTACCCTTATTCATTCCCCCCCCAAAATCTAAGAAAACCATTGGTGTTAAACCCTGCACAACCAAATTCATCAACAATCAAGTAACCTTTGGACTGCAGCTTCTCCCTGAGCGACGAGTGATCTTTGGCGACTTTTTCTTCTCCTGTAATTGCACTGGTTGAAAAAATGAACGCTTTCTTCCCGGTGACTTCTGGCAGTTTGTCTGCAAAATCAAGCAAAACTTCATAATGTTTTCCACTATCTATCCCCGAGCCAAAGCCGATTAGGTCATATTGTTGAAGGTCTTCAGGGTTTGTTTGCTGCGGCGTCTTTACTTGTGCATCAAGAACTTCTGCGAATACCTTAGCGATTTTCTCAGTGTTATTGTGGTGATACGAAAATAAAACCAACAGAGATTTCACTTGCAGCACCATTTCCCTGATTAATCAACGGTTGAGTAGAAAAAGATTTCAGCTATGTGCCATTTTCGTTGGTGGATAGAATTCTAGTATTCATCATAGCCTTTGTCGCAGTATTCTACCATTTTCTGGCGAAAGACCCAACCAAATCTGGATGGGGATCGCCCAAATCGAAAACACACGAACTCACCAAAACACAAAAAAACAACCAGACACCCTCAGAAAGGCAATGCAGTTCCAACTCACCGCTCCTTTTCAGCCCTCACCTGGGCAGCAAACAGCAGTGAACAAACTGGTCGAGAACTTCTCCAAGAAGGAAAGGCAGACGCTGCTAGGCATAACGGGAAGCGGCAAGACCTTCGTCATGGCAAACCTCATCCAGAAACTGCAAACCCCCACTCTCATAATCGCGCACAACAAAACCCTCGCAGCACAACTTTACGCTGAGCTCAAGGAACTATTCCCCAACAACCGAGTGGAGTACTTCATCAGCTTCTACGACTACTACCAGCCCGAGTCCTACATGCCCACAACGGACACGTACATCGAAAAAGACTCCAGCGTAAACGAGCAGATAGAAAAGATGCGAATGCACGCTGTCAGCAGCATCGTCAGCAGAAACGACACAATCATAGTCGCCAGCATAAGCTGCATCTACAGCCTCGGCAACCCGGAGGACTTCAGAACCATGGCCATCCAACTGCAAACCGGAAACCCCATGACACGCTCGCAGCTGATCCACGCATTGGTTGACGCTCAATACGAAAGAAACGATGTCGTCCTCGAACCAGGAAGATTCCGTGTACGCGGAGACACAATCGACGTAATCCCAGCCTACGAAAACGACATTCTACGCATCGAACTCGAAGGCAACAAAATCGCAAGAATAAGGGAAATCAACGCTCTAACAGCAGACAAAAAAAACACAGTAGACAAGATCACTCTCTACCCAGCAAGACAATACGTAGTGCCAGAAGAGAAGCAGCAACGCGCACTGCAGCAAATACAAGACGAGCTGCAAGAACAACTCCCCAAACTGCCCCCGCTGGAAGCCCAAAGACTAAAACAGAGAACCAACTACGACCTCGAAATGATAAAAGAAATCGGCTTCTGCAGCGGCATGGAAAACTACAGCCGCCACTTTGACGGACGCAACCCCGGCAAACCACCATTTACACTAATGGATTACTTCCCAGACGATTACCTGCTGATTATCGACGAGAGCCACCAAACCATACCCCAAGCCCGAGCAATGTACAATGGCGATTATGCTCGAAAGAAAAACCTCGTGGACTTCGGCTTCCG
>CAZWBY010000024.1:0-14110 GCA_964632825.1 uncultured Candidatus Bathyarchaeia archaeon | reverse complement strand
AGGCATCAAGCACCTAGCAAAATCAGACGTCCAACGGCAGATAGTCGAGTTCGACGCAGAGATGAGAGAAGCCGCGGAAAGACTAGATTTCGAACGCGCAATTCAGCTCAGAGACACTATTCGGGAGCTTTCGCAATCGCTGTTCCTGAAAACAAAAACATAACAGAGAAGTTCAGAGTTGAAGGCAATTTCTCGTAGTTACCCAAGAAGGGTGTACTGCAAACGGCGCTTTTGTCCATTTGGGCACAGAAAGTTGGCACACCCTTCGATTCGGAGAGACTTTTCCACTGCTTTCCACGGTTTTCCTGATATACTTCATTAACCAATTAGGAATGTGCTTGGTAGATAACAGTGCACCGAAGACCAGTGCTCAGCAAGATTGTGGTTTCGACATTGATACTGCTGGCTCTTCTCATGCTGGTATCAGTTCCTGCTCGCGCCCTCACTCAGCAAACCGCAACCTCGAAAGAAAAAGCCGGCGTGCTAATCTCTCTTCTCAGGAGAGCAAACAACACAGTAACGATGCTTTTTCACTGGTACGAAGCCAACAGCATACGAGTGCCCCAGGAGAGCCTAAGCGAATATGATCAAGCCATGGATATTGCTGATGAAATAGAAAACCTCTACAGAGCAGGCAATTACTTGGAAGCAAGCAGCAAGACGATCCAAGCTCTTCAAAGACTCAAAGAAACACTACGCATCCTATTCCAGAACACTACTCTGCAGCAGAGCGAAACAGAAAGAAATCTTGAAAAAGTTTCTTCACTGAACAGCACGATCAACCGCTACCTTGACCAACTTCAAAACATGGAATCCCTATTGAAAACCGCCTCGATAGCAAGTCTCAACGCAACCTCGCTTGACACCAAAATCGCAACTGTCAAATCCCTATTACACAACGCCTCAAGCTATCTATCCCAAAACAACTTTGAAGCGGTCTCAACCTGCATAGCCGAGGCAGACAACTCCATCGAACAACTAATGACGACTCTCAACGACTGGACGACCGAACTCAAAGCACAAAGACTGGAAAAATACATAAACCAGACAGAAACGCGCCTAACAGCCATAAGACTGCAGGCCACCTCAGTGTCAATAACAGGTTCTCTTACTGCTTTGCAGCAAGCCGAGACCAGCATAAACCTCGCTAAAGGCTACCTCGAGAAACAGCTCTATAACCAAACCATCACCGAACTAATTAGCGCAAGGGAAAGCGAAGAACAAGCAATCCAAGCCCTCAAACCCTATGCAGCCCCGTCAGATTCCGCCAACACTACCTCAAGCTCCGCAAGCATTTCTGGTCCTAGCGCGGTTCAGCCGTAGTTATCGGGAATCGACAAGTCTTAAATTAAAAGACCGCAGACTAAAGAAACACAATCGGATCCATCGAAAATCTAGACCGGCGAAAAAGGGGACACGCTTGAGAGGACATAAAGCAACAATCCTCACATTTCTGTTCATACTCACAGCGGTCTCCCAACTCTCACTTTCTATAGCTGCAACAGAGAATCCAGTAATATCCGAATCTCTAACACTATCGGTTTATCTCGACGGCTTTGTCCTAGTCACTCACGAACTGGAAACAAACCAGACCTATCCCGCGGTAAACGTCACCTTGATCGGTGAGAACCACGAAAACCTGCTATTCCTCGACCAACAAAACCTCCCACTCAACTACATAGTCACAGACGGAAAAGCCACCGTCTACAGTCTCGGAGCCAGCAAAATCAAAGCCGCCTACCTCACCCAAGAACTCACAACCAAAACCGGCAAGTACTGGACCTTAACAGCCCAAGTCTCCACAAACACTGCAGTGATACTCCCCGCAAACGTCACCATCATAAGCCTAAACAACGTCCCTGAACAAATCGAGAGCACTGACGCAAAAATACTCCTGGTCATGCCCCCTGGGACAATCGACATCACCTACATCGCTGACCACAACCTCACTGAACAAACATCAAACACGGAGCCACCTTGGCTTCTCATCGCATCACTCTCAATCCTATCGATTACAGCATGTTTGGCTGTCTTCTGGATTCTGAAACGCAAAAAAACCGCAGAGAAGAAGAAAAAAGAACTCGAGAAGCCTCCAGAAGTAGACCTAGACAAGCTGCTCGAACGGGAAAAAGACCTGAGACAGGAAGAACTACAAGTGGTCAACTTTCTCGCTGAGAAAAACGGCACAGCCTTCGAAGCGGAAATTTACGAGAAACTCCAGTTGCCGAGAACCACCACTTGGCGACTGCTCAAGAGACTGGAGAAAATGGAAATCCTCGACATAAAGAAGTCAAGACGACAGAACACAGTCTCGATCAGGAAGAAATACCTGAAAACGAGCAAAAAACCCTAATTCGTCCTTATTTTCAGATTTGAAACAAGTTTTTCAGGTTTTTTCAGAGGTTTCCTAAAGTAACACAGTACTGACTCAGCTACTAGGGATTAAAAGCATGAAAAGAACCATCAAAGCCTCCATGATCGCGATCTCCGCTCTAATAATAGCTATGCTGGCAGTAAACCTAGCCTTCGCAGCAACATCGGTGGCAATGAAGACCGACCCCGTCTCAAGAAGCCTAACCGCGCAAGTCACAGCGACAAACGGTCTGTACATTACACCAGAACAAGCCCAAAACCCAGAGCAACTGAAGAAACTGATTCCAGCCACGACCGAGGCAGCTGACAGCAATATCTACCCGATAAGAACCCGCTTTCTATTGTACACCTACGACGGCGTCCACGTAATGTGGGGCGTCTATGGTCGAGGTTATTTCGTAGGCACAGACAACCTTGGCAAACGATGCTGGGGCATATACGGCAGAGGAGTCTTCGCTGGATTCTACGGTGGCGAATTCTTCTGGGGCAAATACTACAACGGCGCATGGAAAGCACAGGGTCTGTTCGGTCTCGCGTATTCCTCCGGCAAATACGTAACATTTCCACACATAACTGTTTCAAACGTGGCCCCGTAAGCGTAGGCGACGAACACACGTTCCCCCTCTTTTTTCTGCTAATACTCTTTAAGCCTAACGCGAGTGCTCTGTCTGTGCTTTTATTACTGCGTTAGACATCTAATTGGGGATCGTGTGCAGGGCGAAGTTGCTTCCGAATTATACCTAGCTCCGACATTAATTCAGCGAAAAACAGGATAAAACTACAAAAACAGAGCAACAAAGTTGAAAAGCGAAAGCCCTCAGGATAGCTAGAATCCCAAAGAAAAATCGAGATTGACTGAACTAATGAGAGACACCATCAGCATAAGAGGCGCACGCGAACACAACCTCAAGAACATCGATGTGGAACTGCCAAGAAACAAACTAATCGTAATCACGGGTCTTTCGGGCTCAGGCAAGAGCACCCTCGCTTTTGACACCATTTACGCCGAAGGCCAACGCAGATACGTCGAAAGCCTATCAGCGTACGCACGGCAATTTCTTGGGCTGATGGACAAACCGGACGTCGACTCAATAGACGGGCTCTCGCCCGCTATTTCGATCGAGCAGAAGAGCACGAGCAAGAACCCGCGATCCACGGTGGGAACGGTCACAGAAATTTACGATTACCTTCGCCTGCTCTTCGCCCGTATCGGAACGCACCACTGCCCAAAATGCGGAAGCAGCATCCGACCGCAGAGCCCGGAAAACATAACCAGCCTAGTCATGGTTGAGAAAGGCAAGACGCTGGTTTTTCTCGCGCCGGTCATTCGAGGCATGAAAGGCACACACGAACAAATCTTCGACGACCTCAAGAAGCAAGGTTACACAAGAACCCGAGTCGACCAGAAAATCTACAGTACCGACAACATCAAAGAAGAAGTCAAACTCGTGCGCTACGAAAAACATTGGATAGAAGCCGTAATAGACACAGTGAGAATCAGCGACGAAGAACGCTCCAGGATAGCTGAAGCGGTAGAGCAAGCGCTACAATTCGGCAAAGGAACAATGATAGTGATCGACGCGGAGAACGCTGACGCAGAGACGAAACGCGAGCTGGAACGATTCCAAGGCGAAATCACATTCAGCACGTTCGGCGCCTGCCCAAACCACCCAGAAATAGTGTTCGAAAGCCTCGAGCCACGCATGTTCTCGTTCAACTCACCCTTCGGAGCCTGCCCAACCTGCCACGGACTAGGCGAAATCACAGAAGTCTCCCCCGACCTAGTTATTCCGGACAAAACCAAATCAATAATGGACGGGGCACTCGCGATCTACGGCAGGATAGACCTCACTTGGAGAGCACAGCAACTGGCGGTCGTAGGCAAAAAACACGGATTCGACCTCTTCAAGCCCATCGAAGACTTCAGCCAGAAGCAGCTCGACGTCCTGCTCTACGGGGACAAAGAACCCCTAAACGGCAACTGGTCAAACGGCGCCAGCATGTGGATGCGCGAAGGCTGGGAAGGCTTGATCCCACAAACGATGAGGCTGTATCACCAGACCGAGAGCGAGTGGCGGAAAGAAGACATAGAGAAATTCATGACGTACCGCTTGTGCACCGACTGCAAAGGAAAAAAACTAAAACCAGTCGTCCTCGCCGTCACAATTCTGGACAAGAGCATAATCGACGTTACCGACTTGTCGATCGACCAGGCAGTAGAATTCTTCACAAAATTGCCTTCTCAGCTAAATGAGAAGGAAATGGCAATAGCCAAACAAGTCCTCAAAGAAATCAACGAACGCCTAAGTTTCCTCAAAAACGTAGGCCTAGGCTACCTTTCGCTCTCTAGAGCCGCACGCACGCTCTCCGGGGGCGAGGCCCAAAGAATCCGTCTGGCCACACAGATCGGCAGCAACCTCATGGGCGTACTCTACATCCTGGACGAACCCAGCATCGGCCTGCACCAGAAAGACAACGCCAAACTCATCAACACGCTTCACCGGCTGCGAGATCTCGGAAACACCCTGATCGTGGTTGAACACGATGAGGAAACAATACGAAACGCCGACCACATAGTTGACATGGGACCCGGAGCAGGCATCCACGGCGGACACGTTGTCTGCGAAGGCTCACCAGCACAGATCATGGCAAACAAGAGAAGCCTAACGGGCAGATACCTCTCGGGAGAGCTGAAGATCGAGATACCTCAAGAAAGACGGGAAGCCATTGATTATATGGTAATCTCGGGCGCAGAAGAAAACAACCTCAAAAACATCACAGTAAACTTGCCACTGGGCGTGCTCTGCGGAATCACAGGGGTTTCAGGCTCAGGCAAAAGCACACTCATGAACCAAACCGTCATGCCAGTCTTGAGACAGCTTTTCGGAGAACGCGTGGACAAAGTCGGAAAACACACCGCCGTAAACGTTCCACCCTTCGTCAGAAACGTAATAGTCATCGACCAAGACCCAATTGGCAGAACACCCAGAAGCAACCCCGCCACCTACACCAAGCTCTTCGACGAAATCAGAAACATATTCGCAACCACCAAAGAAGCCAAAGCACGCGGCTACAACCCCGGACGATTCTCGTTTAACGTGAAAGGGGGCAGATGCGAGACATGCCACGGTGACGGCGTACTCCGTATCGAAATGAACTTCCTGCCAGACGTCTACGTTCAATGCGGCGAGTGCAAAGGCAAAAGATACAACAACGAAACCCTCAGCGTAACTTACAAGGGAAAAAACATCTCAGAAGTACTCAACATGACTGTTGAGGAAGCAGCTGAATTCTTCCAAAACATGCCCCGAGCCTCACGCAAACTGCAGACGCTCATAGACGTGGGGCTAGGCTACATCAGACTCGGACAAAGCTCCACCGAACTGTCAGGCGGGGAAAGCCAGCGCATCAAAATCACACGCGAACTCAGCAAAAACAAGTCCGGACATGTAGTTTACATGCTGGACGAACCCACGACAGGTCTGCACTTTGACGACACCAAGCGTCTCATCAAAGTGCTCAACCGACTCGTGGAAAAAGGAAACACGGTCTATGTTATTGAACACAACCTGGACGTCGTGAAGAGCTGCGATTACCTGATTGATCTGGGTCCGGAAGGCGGCGAAGCAGGCGGAGAAATAATCGCCAACGGGACCCCAGAAGACGTAGCAGAAGACCAGGACTCGTACACGGGTAAATTCCTAAAAAGAATGCTGTCCAGAAATAACTGAGAAAGGTCAAACATGGCGAACTTGCACCAATGATACAACTAGCGTCCACCTCAGAATTCAAGAGCACCTGCATTCCCGCAGACCCAGGAGTCTACCTATTCAAAGACGAAAACAACGAAATCCTCTACATAGGGAAAGCCACAAACCTACGCCAACGAGTCCGCAGCTACTTCTCAAACAACGACAAACCACCCAAAACCCAAAAACTCGTATCAAGAATCCGAAACATCGACTGGATCGTCGTAAACAACGAAGTCGAAGCCCTACTCCTAGAAAACAAACTCGTCAAGCAGCACACGCCAAAATACAACATCAACCTCAAAGACGCCAAAACCTACGCCTACATCGCTCTCACACGCGAGGTCTACCCCAGAATTCTCACATCTAGAAAAACCTCAAACAGACTCGAATCCTTCGGACCATACACGTACGGCTTCACAAGGCAAGACCTCCAAAGACTCGTCGTACGAGTGTTTAAGCTCCGTGTATGCAGAAAACTCCCCAAACGAGCCTGTCTAAACTACCACATGGACCTATGCACGGCACCCTGCATCGGAACCGTCACACGAGAGCAATATGCAGCGCAAGTTGAACAAGCCCGCTCCTTCCTAACCGGAGGCTACGAAAGAACCATCCGAATGTTGAACACTCAGATGCAAGGCGTCTCGCAAGAACAAAAATTCGAACACGCGCTTAAACTGCGCGACCAAATCGCGTCCATACGACTGCTCACAGAACACCAGATCGTAGACAACAAGAGACAATTCGATCAAGACGTCATGGTCTTCAGGCAGGACGGCGAAAAACTGCTCGTAGTTCAGATGAGCGTGCGGAAAGGCGTGCTGCTGGGCAAGAAAGAATTCTCGGTAGACCTTCAACCCCAAGTGGAACAGGAATTCCTCAAAGCATTCTACGCGTCCAATTTGATGCCACGGGAGATACTTCTCAACAAGCCCTGCTGGCAAGACAATTCAGAGAAGAAAGCGCTAGAGCAATTTCTTGCCCAGAAAAGGGGAGCTCCAGTAAGCCTAGTTATACCCAGACGGGCAGCAAGACTCAGCCTGATTAATCTAGCAGAGAGAAACATAGAGTCAGCCCTAGACGAAAACGCTACACTCGTTGACCTGCAATCAGCACTCAACCTGCCAAGCCTTCCGCGCATTATAGAGTGCTTCGACGTATCCAACCTCGGAAAAGAACACGTCGTCTCAGGCATGACGCGATTCACAGACACGAAGCCTGACAAGAGCAACTACCGCAAGTTCAAAATCAAATCTTTCACTGGACAAGACGACCTAGCAGCCATAAACGAAGCGGTTACAAGAAGATACAAACGACTGACAGAAGAGAAAGCACAATTACCAGACCTAATAGTCATAGACGGCGGATCAGGACAAGTTGCAGCCGCACAGTCAGCCTTGAAACTGCTTGGTCTGCAAATTCCGCTGATTGGCTTAGCCAAAGAGCATGAAGAAATCTACCTGCCTGGAGAGCGCAAGCCTTTAAGGTTGAACAAGAACAGCCAGATGATGCTGTTGCTGAGGCAGATTCGAGACGCTACACACGACTTTTCGCTAGGTTATAACCGCACGAGAAGACAAATGAAGATAAAGGGAGAGTTCGATCACCTTGAAGATCCCTGAGAAAATCCAAAGAGGTATCGAGCGATTATTCTTCAAGGGCAAATCAACCAAATCAAGCGTGCACGTAACTTACGCAGTCGGCAACGTCGTTTTGATGCTTGTCCTCTTCTATATACTGCTTAACAACATCGCCTATTATTGGACCGGGCATCTGTATCCTGAGGGTTCCGGCTATCGGCTGGATTTCCTTTTCGGGGGTTTGGACGATGCGATTCCTTTTGTTCCTGAAATGGTGATCTTTTACGTTTATCTTTTCTATCCGCTGGTCATCTTGACAATGCTATACTTTGCCTTCGTCGAGTACAAGAAAGGGTACGCCCTGGGTTGGTCTCTGGTCTTCATCAATGCCGTGTCCGTGCTTGTCTACCTGGTCTTTCCAGTCTCAACGTTTTGGTGGAGGCAAAACCTCCTTGCCAACCCCATTACGGGCAGCTTTTGGGCCGATCAAGTGTACAATGTGTGGGCGGGCGACACATCGTTTAATTGTTTCCCAAGCTTGCATGCAGCAGTTACCACCATCTGTTTTCTCTCGTGGTACGAGTACAGCAAAGCCAAACCATCCGCTGCCACTAAGCTGGTTGCGATTGGGACACTAATCATTGCTGTAGGCGTTGTTCTCTCCACACTTTTTGTTAAGCAGCACTACATTGCAGACGAGATTGCAGGCATAGCACTTGCATTGATCATTGGCAAGCTCGCCTTCAGGCGCTTATGGAAAAATCAAAGCTCGCCTTGAAATCTTGGTAGCCATTCCGCGAATGAACATTCCTAGATAGATTTGGGGAATAAACCTAGTCCCAAGAGGTCAAGTGAAATCCCCAAGCCTCGTTTGCCTCTTCATCGCGCTGCCTGCCTGTTTTTGTCCCTCTAGAAGCAACCCAAGCTTCTTGATGAGGTATAGGCAGTTTTCAGGAGCGTAACCGTGGAAATGGTTGTTGAAGTACCCAACCACTTTCTTCACTTTTCCGGCGGCGTCTTGCACTTTCGGAACCCACGGATCCAACTCGGCATCACGGTATCGGTAGTTGAACCATGGTTTGTCTCCTCTTCCATGCCAACGGAAATAGGCCAGCTCAGACGTCAGGTGCACTTCAGACGGCAACAAAGGCTCATCAACATTCACGTACGCGGCGTCGTGTTCTTTGAGCAGCTGCCAGGTTTCTTCTCTCATCCATGACGGATGGCGAAACTCCACAGCGTACTTAAACGTGGGATCAGCCACCTTGAAGAAAGCCTCAAGGTTTCCAGGATTGAAATCATAGCTCGGGGGCAGCTGAACCAGAAGGCAAGCAAGTTTTCCTCCTAGCTGCAGGGGACGCATGACTTCGAAGAAGGCCTCCAAATCGGACTTGAAGTCTCCTCTCAACCCAAGCTTCTTATCATGAGTGACGGTTTTGGGCAGTTTCGCAGAAAAAACGAAATTAGACGGAGAGTATCGTAGCCACCCCATAACCGTCCCCTTAGACGGGATCCGGTAGAAGGAAGAGTCAATCTCGACGGTTTTGAAAACGCTCGAGTACGCTCGAAGCTTTGTCTTTTCCCCTTTCTTGTAGAAATTTCCTTCCCACTCCTTGTAGCTCCAGCCCGAAGTGCCCAACAGGATGTTACTCTCAGTCATTTCGCAACCTCCAATGCATTGACAACCTCATCCAAATTGTCATACGTTTTTTCAGGGATTTTCGACAGCCACTCGCTTAGGTGAACGCGCTTCTGCGGAGTGGCATCGAGGACTTTCCACCCTTGATCCTCAATCAATGCTTGCTTAGAACTGGGAAAGCACGCATCCTCAGACAGAACCGCTTTAGCTGACTCAACGCCCGTAAACGAGGTCACTGCCGGAAAGACCCCGGTTTTCTTGTACCTCATGAACCTAGCTGCATCGCTGCTCATCCTGATGCCATGGTAAGACATAGCAACAATTTTCGCCCCAGTCTTCAACGCTTTCCCATCAATCTCCACAAGTTCGTCATCAGTGAACTGGTAGGCATTGTGCTTTCCCTTCCCGAACAGCCGGGAATACGCCACGTCGGAAGTGTAACTTGGCGCTTCCTTCGAGAGATCCACGCTGTGAACTATGTCATAATCCTGCATCAAACCGACCAGTTCGGGCGTGACCTCTGACCTAGCTTCCCAAACAAGCCTAATCCCCCTGTGACTCACCGTTGAAAGAAAGCCCCTTGCAGCTTCAACCGCTTGCCCGCCAAAGACGTAGCTCGCAGGCGTCTCAAGGACCAAAAAAGGGGACTCCAAAGCCCTGCAGTAAGTAATCATTTTTCCCCAGACCGCGTACGCTTCATCCGAAGACTTCAAACCGATCCGATGAGTCAAGTCCTGATGGCAACGCACCGCGAAAGTGAAACCCTCAGGTACAGTTCGCCGCCAGCGTTCAACGGTCCGCTTGTCAGGATACTCGTAGAAGGTGTAGTTGGCCTCAACGAAATTGAAGACGCCTGAGTATGCCTTTAGATTCGGCTTGTCGGGGCGGGTGAAGTACGCCCAGCCACCGGTTCCGACAAGATACTCAGCCAAAACCTCGCGCTCTCCAAAGCACCTATCTCAGATCTTGCTGATTAATCTAATCCAACCGACCAACTGACGACGAGCACGGTCCAATTGCCGACTGAATCATTCAATCCTTATCGTTTCCGTTCTATGAGGCAGCCCACTGCTGCCAATAATGTCGTGACAATGAAAAGTGGCAAGACATTCTGAGGCGAGAACTCTGGAATCTCATCAGGCAAAGTGCCAAACGGAAAAATTAGCGGGTAGTTGTCCAAGTAGACAACCTGTGAATCCCAATTGGCTCTTATGCTATAGGGTAAGCTTCCGACTCCCGAGTGATCAAGTTCTGATGCGACATAGTCACTCCAAAAGTTTCCTTCAGTTCCATTGTCCCAAGAATTGACCAGACCCACCCAGCTATCCTTGCCTCCGAAAAGCAAGACTTGAAAAGTGTTGTTCAAGAAATTGTTGTGGTAAAATATGTTGCTTGAAGGAGGCTCAAGAGCAAGACCATACCGGTTATTAGCGAATGTGTTGCCAACGACTGTGTTGCTTGAACAGTCGTTATCAAGTTGCAGCCCATGGTTGTATGCGCTGTTTGCAAAGACGTTGCCAAAGATTGTGTTATTGTGACTTCCGTCCGTGATTAGTGTGCCAAAACCGTTGCCGACCACGACGTTGTTTCTGATGCTGTTCTCGCTTCCTCCGTCAACAAATATTCCAAACCCTCCACAGGTCATTATGTGATTCGCTTCGATAGTGTTCCCTGATCCATGCTGAAGTGTAATGCCGTTCCCATACTGTATCGAGTTGATGGTGTTGTTTCTGATGCTCAGACCGCTTGAGAGGTACTCGGCTCTTATCCCGTCGGGTTCGGTGACGGAGGTTGGGAATCCCTTGTTGTGAGTTATCGTGAAGCCCTCAATGCAGACGTTGTTTGCGTTGATGTAGATGATGTTTTCAGTGGCGTTTTTCGCGTCTACAACTGTCTTTTCCTTTCCTTCTCCAACAATCGTTAAAGACTTTGTTATGACAAGAGTCTCATAGTAAGTGCCGGTTTTTACGAATACTGTGTCACCTTGACTGGCGTTGCCTATGGCCGCTTGAATCGTTGGGTAGTCGTTCGGAACAGTGATTGTCTTAGGTTCAGCTTGCGCAGGGAGAAAGGCAGCGCAGCCTGACGTGACCGAAACGAGAATAAGCAGAAGCGCAATGGCTTTTTTCAAGTCTTCCCTGTCTCTCTTCGTCGTTTCCCATAGACCAGCAAGACTACGCATGCAGCCACGGCAGCCATGGCAGCAGCAGCGACGACGGGCGCAACAGGAAAAGGCTCTGGCACTTCCACCTCGAAGAAGAGTGTTGCTGGGGTTCCGGTGTTTCCTGTTTCACCCGTCGCGTAAACTGTGACGTTGTGGGGACCGTTTGCCAGCCCCATTAGAGTTGTGTTTCCAGTAACAGTCACATTCTCTTGACCGTCAAGGCTGTACTTGAGTTGGGAAACGGTCTGGCCCACTGCAAAATCTAGCTGAACATCGGAAGTGTTGAATTTCACTTCTTGAGGCGACAGGAGTGTAACACTTGGCAGAGGTGCAGCAAAAGCTATGGTTTGTGTGTTGCTCCATCCGCTTGTTTTATCCAACGTGAAACGGCGCTCATAGTGTCCGATCTCACTAATCGGTGGCGGAGCCATTGGGTGGTCTGAAAGCCAGACGTCAACGTAGTGCCATGCTAGTGCTTCTACTTGGAAGTCTAATTCGCCGTAAGGGAAAGCTGCTGGAATCGATATCACCGTGTATGCAGAACTTGACTGAGGCTTGAGGCTTTCCGAAGAATACATTGAATATGAGCAAAGTGTGGTCCAGCTCTCTCCAAAATGACCCTTGTAGCGAACATTGTAGAACAAGTTGGAAGTGCGTTGGTTCTCAATCGCGATCTCTACGGATTTGTTTTCCACATGGTAGCCCTCTTGGACTGTCACGCTCTTCCCCGTGTATGGGTCGATTCCATAAGTTGTTGGGACATCGTAAGGGAAAGCCACAAGCTTCAGAGTAAATTCCGGGACAAGCTGAGCCGATGCAGGCACTGCTTTAACCATTACTATGCTTGAGACTGTTAGTACGGCAATGAACAGCAGAGCCGCATTTTTGCTCATGCTGGTCTCCTATTACCGAGGTTCTTGGAGAATAGCAGATTTGCACCGACTAGGGTCACGATGGCTAATGCAAGAACCAATATCCAAGACTCTATGCCTGGAGATGCTATTTCACCAACGCTTCCTGCAAAGTTGATGCTCACTTGGTGGGTGCTGTGAGCGTAAGTGAAAGAAAGTAGCCACGAGTCTGTGTTGGATTCCACTTCGTGGTCGAGTCCGTTTCCGTCTAGATACACTTTGATGTTTTCCGCGTTTGATACAAGGCTTTTTGCTATTCCGACTTTTACGTAGCCTGTGGTTCCGGAGGACCCGCTGACAGTGAAACTGAGTTCCGATGTTGTACTATTGAATGCTAATGATGATACTGTGGAGTTCGATGAAACTGAGAGAACACTATTCTCAGCGATCTGAATCACTTCGGCGTCGGCTTCTTCGGTTGCTCTAGTTTGGTCGTCAGATTCCTCATAGGTGGCTTCTACCGCAATATTTTCCATGATGGAGAAGTCATCTATTATATGCCAGTTGGATCCAACCTGCCCATTGCCCGCACTAAATCCGAAACCCCCGTAAGTTGTGTCCGGCGTTCCGTTCCATTGAAGGACCAATTCTTGGTCAACAAAAACCATCACAGATGCGTCTTGAACGTCTACAGTAACTTCATGCCAATTATTGTCAGCGGCTCTTTGGTCATTGGCATAGGTTAAATGATTGCCAGCATAATCCCGTATCAAAGCAATATGGCTAGAAGATGGATCTCCTGGTGGATTAGACTGACCCCCAGCTATCTTCTGGAAGTCTATCGGTATGTTTTGCCATCCATCAAATTCAATTCCGTATCCAGGCACAATCGATGAAGAGCTGAATCCAAGACTGCCCCCGCGATCTACTGTTGAGTACTTTTGTTTGTAAAAGAACATTGTGAACCCATCTCCTTGATAGTTGCCTCCGCCCGCTCTATAGCGAAAGCTCGCAGTGAAAGAGCCAAGGATGGGAGCATCGAAAAAGACAACTCCAGCTTGCTCGTAGGTAGGTCCCGTTAGAACAAGGTACTGATTTGTTGTGTCTCGGTAGGCACTCTCCATATACTGCCAGACTTCTGAATCTCCACTGAAGTCATCTGAGTACAATTGAATGTGCAGGGTTTGTTCTGCCTCAGTCGTGACTGGTGGGCGCCAAGGGGATGGTGAGGGGGACAAAGGTGTAGTCGATGCTGGGGCGTCCCACAATGATGAACCGCTTACCGTGATGTTCTTGACGATGTTGCCGCTAACTGTGAAGTTGTACTCGTAGTAAGTGGGAAAATTTGGCGCGTCCTTAGGGCCATTCGCAGGTCTGGCACTTAGTGTGTATGTGCCCGCAGGGGCGTTTACAAAATAATAACCTGAATAGTTCGAGTACCACCCGCAAAGGAAATTGTTCAGCGCAACAACGACTTTTGGAACTGGTTTTCCCGATGAATCGAGTATGTAACCGGATACCTTGTGCCCCGAGGCTAAGGTGATATTCTTGGTTGTGTCCCCCCCGGCAACGAATCCTGGCTGGTCGTAGTAAATGAAGTTTGAACCGAAAGGTGGCCAAACGTTGACGTGGTAAGTGCCTGCTGGAGCGGAAATTACATAATACCCTGAGGAATCTGAGTAAACACTTGGAACAACTGAGGGCACTCCAAAAATGATCATTGCACCCCCGATTCCGCGGCCATTCGAGTC
>CAZWBY010000023.1:5094-16921 GCA_964632825.1 uncultured Candidatus Bathyarchaeia archaeon | reverse complement strand
CTCAGTGCATTAGGAAGACCTTATCACTTGTAAAGCGCGTCTCTAGCGTTCCCCGATCCATGGGCTCTTTTTAGTGAAAGAATCGCCGCGGTCGCCGACATAACTGTAACAAAGAAAATGACGCTCGAGAATTCAGGTATCGGCGCGTCCGAAACAGCAGCATAAGCATCCACTAATCCCCATCCATAGAACGGGTCCCATCCGATCACGCCCAGATCTTCTGCTTGGGTCCGCAGATTCGCCACGACTTCTCCGGGGCTTAGACTCGGAGATTTGGATAACATGAGTGCGACAACACCCGTGACGAAGGGGGCAGCAAACGACGTCCCGTTTGCATTGGAGTATGTCCCTCCCTTCGTTGTAGTGAGAACGCTGACTCCCGGGGCACAGAAATCTACATAACTTCCATAATTGCTGAAAGAAGCTCTATCGTTGGTTTGATCGATTGCTGAAACGGCTATAACCTGGTCGTACGCTGCTGGATAGAACGGTTCAGTGCTGTTATCATTGCCTACTCCCGCCACCAAAACGCAACCTCGTCTATACGCATAATCGATCGCAGTCTCTGCTGCTTGCGACAACGTCGTGTAATTTCCGAAGCTCATTCCAATAACTTTGGCGCCGTTGTCAACGGCGTACCTGATTGCCGAATTCAATTCAACACGGGTTTCGTTTCCGGACAGTACTTTCAAAGGCATGATGCTAACGTTGGGCGCTACACCCGCTATGCCGACGCCGTTGTTAGCCAAGGCTGCGACGATTCCAGCAACCATAGTGCCATGACCGTCAACGTCAGTAACGTTGTCATTGTTATCTACGAAATTCCATCCGCCAATGATGTTTGCTGCCAAATCCGGGTGCCCCATATCGACTCCAGTATCAAGTAACGCGACAACAACTCCTGCCCCATGATATCCCGTATCATAAGCTCTGTCAGCCTTGATTCTGTACCAGCCCCACTGCTGTGACACCAAAGCATCATTCACTGTTGCCGCCACAACCGCCACCGGTGCAAGAATCAGAGATGCCAACAACAGCAATCCTAAGCAACGCGGGAGTCTGTAACGGGCTGCAAACACTATTGAGGTCCCTTCTAAGGGAGTCAATTAGTCTATTGAAGCATTTGAGACTAAAAACATGCGCGCTTTAGGCAACATATAGTTTTCTATTTTCTAAAGTCCCAACTAAAGGAGAAAAAGAAATTCTAAAAAACTATCAGTTTGGAAAACTGAATTCAGAAATCCAAAATGAATGGCTGAAATAGACTTGCTAAGATGCTGTTTCAGACAAAAGTTCACCTGTTTTGGGCGCCATTGAATACAAAAAAGGGGGTTAGGGTTTTTTGTTCATCTCGTGGCGTATCCACCAGATGACCCCTATTGTAACAGGAATTGCGAAGATGGCAACTGTCCAGATGAGTATTGTTATCATTGAGCCTACAACATAGTCCAGCGTCCAACTTGAGATTGCTACATTCCAGTTTCCGTCAACGTAAACTTTGATGGCAAAAGCGATGAAAAGCAACGGCGAGATTGCTCCTCCTGCTTTGCTCGACCCTGAGCGTTTCCCAGAGAAATTATGTTCCTTCTTTTCCTCGTCAGGCAGTCTCTTCCACCATTGCCAACCTAGTATTGCACCGATAGCCACTGGAATTCCGATTAGGACAAGCTCCCAGAAAATAGCATGTAGAATAAACATCAACGCATTGTTCATCGTCCACATGTTCAGAGTTGCTGGGACCAGACCTGTTGATTGAGCGTTTCCTACGAACCAAACAAAGACATAAACCGCACCTACAAACGCCAAAATACCGGCTACTGCAAACACGGCAACTATGTTCCAGTGTTTTCTTAAGAACGTCTTCCAATCATAACCTTCTCCAACTCTAATTTCCTCAGTCATCAAATCCCTCTCCTTCCCATCGTTTCTGATTGTGCATATTTATTGTTATTCATTCCTTTACTCTCGATTACTGTTCCTTGCTCAGGTTGTGCTGAAGGTGGAGTGTATGGTTGCTGCTGCTGAGCTTTCATTGTGAAGAATCCTATCGTAGCAAATATCCAAGCGATGAATATCAGTACCAAGCCAACAAGAACTATTGTCAGTATGGCTCCCCACCAGAGCAAATTGCCAGCTGTGGTAAACGATGCTTCCCCCGATTTCTGTGCAAGTGTATTGAAGGTTCTTCTTAAGTGCGATGCTGCAAGCACATAGAATACGAAAGCAGCGACAAGCCCAGCGAAGAAAGTTATTAAGCCGACCCCAAAACCTACGGTTGGTACAAAGCTTGCTGTAAATTCGAAACCTGTTGCGAGTCCAACACCAACTGTTATTGCTACAATGGCAACTCCGACCGCTACCAAAGCTACTATGTAGAATTTCACACCCGTGAGTGTGTTATTGTAGATTTCCTCATCTTGGTAATAATTTGAGAGTTCTTTCACACCCCTGAGTAACAGGATTATGCCGATTATGCCTAGTATCCAGCCAGCATACGGAACAAGGCTTAGCAAAAGGAGTATTGCACCTTCACCAGCCAGAGTCTTGCTGTATTCGAGACTTACATTCATTTTCTTACCTCCATTTTTTTGGAGACATACTGAGTGCATGAAGGATATAGCCCTAACATTTAGAAAAAGAACTCCAAGACAGCCCTAACAGTTAGAGTGCTAGCTCTAAGTGTTAGAGTCATAAGCAAAAAGCTTGGATAGAGCTAAAAAACATGCAAACAAAGGATAAGGGGTAGAGCGTTGTTTATCTTTGCCTATGCAACCTAGCAAGGGCAGGGTTGGCGTTGCCGAAGTCACGTGGAATAAGTGCTGATATTCAGTCGCCAAGAACCAGACTATTGTATCTTATCTATTCTGCCCCTAACTTTAGAATTAAGGCCGCACCTGGGACAAAATCAAGTATCAGTTCTGCCCTGGGTTACAAGTCCGATGGGCATTTCCACTACGATTGGAATTACTTAACAAACGCAGGCATGATAGAGGAAAAACAGGGCCACTATATTGTGACTGATACAGGAAAGAAAGAATTTGCCCTGTATTCAACAGCTGCAATGAGTAACACCATAATGCTTGTTATGGGGGTTGCAATGGTTTTTTTCACTATCGGACTTAACATAGGGATTTTACCAAAAGAGAGCGTAGCGTTTTTCGGAATAGCATTAATTTCCATCGGGTCCTTGTTCTTGATCATAAGCCGAAGAGACAAGCCCAAACTCCCACCTGAAGCCAAAGCTTTAGTGAAAGAATTAAATCGACACTGAATTGTTGCGCTTGCTTGCTCACTCATAATTGTGAAGTTTGAATTTGAACCAACCTAGCGCGTGTTCTTTGTCTGGGAAGAACGAAAACGCTTAATTGTGAGTCTCTAATAGGTCTGCAGTTAGGCGGGTGAGTGGAGACCTCCACCCGTTCCGCCTTAGAAAACCCGGTGTTGGAGGTTAAAAAGTGAAGTTTGACAGTAGAGACATATCTCTTTCAGCACTCTTCGCGGCACTTTACGTCGTGATAAACATTGTTCAATTGTTCTCAATTGGCAACCCTACAGTGTATGGTCCAATTCAGTTGCGCGTTGCTGATTTCATGATTGCTCTTGCCGCGCTTTTTGGCTGGCCACTGATCGGCGGGGTTACAGCAGGATGCTTGCTGACAAACGCTTACTATTTTATCGGCGCTCCAGACGTAATTCTGGGTCCCCTTGCAAACCTAGTCGCATCTTGTCTTGTGCTAGCGTTGAGAAAGCACCGCTTGTTAGCCTGTGTTTCAGGTGCCTTGCCAATCGGCCTGATCGTGGGAAGTTACCTCTGGCTGTTCTTTCAGTTTTCGCCGCCAGACGTTCTGAGTGTGTTGCCACCCTGGGCAGCCATGATTGTTAGCATAACGGTTAGCAGCTTAGTCGCAGTTGGGGTTTTAGGATACACGGTCCTGTCGCTGCTGAGCAGCCCCAAGATCATAGGGCCACTGAGGTCGCGGGGATTAAGAGCCTTGACTGACAAGTAGCTGCTATCAGAGGAGAGAGCACCATAGGCTTATGTGGGGGAACAAGACCTTAATCCTATGCTCCATGTGGAGAAAATGACAACTGCCGATTTCCCGTTTGCTGTTGAACTTGCTAACACAATGGACTGGAGCATGACTGAAGATGATTTCAGGCTAAGCTTGATACTCGAACCCGAAGGATGCTTTGTACTTTTCGACAGACTAAACCGCGTAGGCATCTCAACATCCGTGAGTTTTGAAAAAGTCGGCTGGTTTGGCAACCTCGTTATCGACCAAGGCTGCAGAAGCAGAGGCGGCGGAACAATGCTTGTGCAAAGAGCCGTTAGCCATCTGAGAAACAAAGGAGTCAATACCATCGGACTCTATGCCTATCAACATCTAATCAGATTCTATGAAAACCTTGGATTCACAGCGAATAGAGAATTCGCGGTATTCCAAGGAAAAACCAAGAAACAGCGGATAAAAAGCAACCTGCAAAGGATAACCGAAAAAGAGATCCCCGAAGTGCTCGAATTGGACAAACAGTGCTTCTGCGGAGACCGAAAGAGACTGCTTGTGCCAATAATCCTGAATGAAAAAAATCAGTGCTACTTTTCAAAAAGCAACGGAAAAACAACAGGATATGTTGCGGCAAAGGAACATGAAGGACTTACCGAAATAGGACCGCTCGTTTGCCCACGAGGAAGCAGCAGCGTTCCAAAGACTCTTCTGGAAGGTGTTCTGGGAACCCCCGACAGAGAAGTATTTGCCTGCTTGCCAACCGAAAACAAGGGTCTTGCCAAAGTACTCATAGAAAGGGGATTGCAAGAGAGCTTTCGATTGACAAGAATGTTTTTAGGACCCGTCGTAGCTGAAAACTGCACCTACGTGGCTGAATCATTGGAAAGAGGTTGACTCTCAAGCGTGAACGATCTTTGCAGAATGCTCACCGAGGACTTCCTGAAGAACTCATGGGACTCTGTGAAGACTCTAGTCGAAAGAGCCAAGAGCGCCCCGTCCGTGGCAAACAAACCAAAAGTCACATTTTTTCGCTTCCATGATTCTCAGAAAGTAACAGAGTCGTTTGAAGGGAGCCACTTTTTCCTTCGCGGATCCGTTGAGTACACTAATCCCCAGCTTACAGTTGAAGAAGTGCAAGGAATAGTCGGTGCTCGTTTGTTAGAGGTTTCTGCAAACTACTTTTGCGAGGCCGGCTTGCACCAACCTGAAGAACAAGATGTGACTGAAATCTGCGAGCGTCTAAAGAAGCCATCTGTTGGACAAATAGTGGCATTCTTGCTTAACACCGATGATACGGAACCAGATAGATACTCAATGAACCCGCTGAAAGAATCAATTATGTCAACGGGTCAGAGCGCCTTCCCGGCAGCCAACGTAAGAACCGACAACCTTGCTCTTGACCGGGATTTCGTGAAAAGATACGAAGGCACGCTAATTTGTCAGCGCGAAGCTGAACTCATCGAAACTCAACTAAGAAACTCAAACGGATCGTACCTTGATTTTGTGGATTCCGTAAAATACGCCCAACTAGAAAAGCTGTCTCCGCTCTTTGGGATGGACTTATTACTCTACGCATTACGCATGCCCCTAACGAGGCTGCAAACGGAATCCAAGTCCGGTCTCCTTCACCACATAATCAGCGAGACTCACAGAGACTTCGAAGCCGTCAAACAGGCATATGACTGCATGGGAAGAAGCATATCAAAACGAACTACTCTCTTGACCGTTCCTCACTCGAAGCTTGGTTATGGCTCCAAACGCGCCGCAAGGGGGAAAGTTCATTTTACGGACAACAAACTGGAAGGTCTCAGCATAACATACAAAACCACGGCTCTCTACCCCAACGCCCTTGATCCAGACGACCCGAGCATCGCAAAAGCCGAAGACAAATTCACTGTTGATGGAAAACAGCTGACCGAATACGATTTCAGAGAAACACCCTCATCACCGCAATTCTTTCTCTACTCACTCGGATCGCCAGAGAACGCAGCCCTGTGGCATGGCGTAGGAGCGTTTGCCTCACCTCAACTTCTCCAGAGCTATGCTAACGCACGCGAAGTTTGTAGAGAAGGCAAAATGATCAAGAGACTTCAGGAATTCGGAGTTTCAATCGAAACCCCTGTGCAACTAAACCTATCGCCGCAGGGGATGTGGGTTCATCCAATTCATCGCAACATCGACGCAAGCGTTGGTTGCGTAGCGAATCTCGCCGACCTAGCGCGAATGGGTATGCGAATTGAGCACCTTCCAAAGTTCGAGCTTTAGGGGTGAGTAAAGAACTATGGACTTGGAAGGATTCTTTGAAGAGATCGCGTTCAGAATCCTCAGAGTATTTAGGAAACTTCACCTAAGGAGACTCATGCAAATCGGCGCAACTCGCAGGTTCACTGAATATTTCAAGGGATTTGAAAATGTGAAAGCGGTCAGAGGCATCTTCGGCGCAGACACTGAAGAAGTTCTCGATAACCTCATGGTTGATTTCATGGGTTTTGGCTACATGGGAGTAGACAATGATACCGGTCACCTCATGGTCAATGCACGCTACCTCAAGAACGGCGACAAAGTCGACATTTATCTCGACATAATCCACGAACTCTGCCACGTCAAACAATGGCTAAAGGGAAGAGAACTCTTTGACAATCGATATAACTATGTAGACAGACCAACGGAAATCGAGGCCTACCGCTACACAGTCCAGGAAGCGAAACGCCTAGGACTCAGCAGCCAAAGGATCTCCGAGTACCTCAAAACAGAATGGATAAGTGACTTGGAACTTCGCCGACTGGCGAAAAACCTGGATATCCCAAACTGAGTCACGAGATAATCTCACGCGAGGGATTTGGCCTCTCTGTAAACCTCAACCATCTTGCGTGCGCAGACATTCCAAGATAACGTGCTCGAGACAAAAGCCCTACCCTGGCGACCCATTTTCTCTCTCAAAAACTCGTCATGAAGCAGCCTAAGGAGCGCATTAGCGAGGTTCTGGCTGCCCACCTCAGTCAACAACCCTGTTTCCTCATCCTTCAATGCTTCACGAACTCCGCCAGTGTTGAAGGCAACAACAGGTTTCTCTGAGGCTTGGGCTTCGAGGAGCGCAATACCCTGCCCCTCCTGGATTGAAGGCAGAACAAAGATGTCAGCGCAGTTGTACAAAGCGGGAATCAGTGCCTCGCGTACGTCTCCAACGAAAAGGAAGTTTTCTGACAGACCTGCCCCTCTCACATGGCTCACGAGCGTGTCTCTTAGGGGACCATCGCCAACAATCAGAAAAACCACATCTCTACACTCTCTAACGATTACTTTGGCGGCTTCAATCAGGTATGATAGCCCCTTCCGCGGAATCAATCTACCAACGAAAAGAACTGTAGGTCTATTGCCCAAGCCAATTCGCCGTTTCAGTGCCTCTCCGCCTTCACTTGGCTTAAACCGTTCCGTGTCAACACCGTTTGGAACTATCCGCACCTTTGATTTGTTAACGTTATAGAGCTGGGTCAGTTTCTCGCGGGAATAATCGCTAATCGTAACAACAAGGTCAGCGTTCCTTGCGCATTCCCCTTCCAGTTTCGACAAGCGCCACATCACAAGGTTTGCAAGTTTGCCTCGCAACGAAAGGAAACTCGCCTGCAACGCCTGAAAATATTCGTCCGCCAACACGCCATGGACAGTCTGGACAAAGGGCTTCTTGCTGTTCCTCTTTCTCAGAGCCCTCTGAATACCGTAGCCGCTCACTGCATGAGCCTCAAAAACATCCGCCTCAATGGAGCTGAAAGCTCTTGAAATGGTATGGTTGAAGAACCAGTTGTCGACAGGGAAAAGGCTGTCTGTGGAGAAGCAAGGAACCAGGGTCGCCCCGTTCATCTTTGTCGGTCTTGTGAACCCAGCTTTTGTGCCGCTGTAGACTGTTGCCTCAATCTCGTTGCCCATCCGTTTAGCAGTCTCAATTATTCTGCGTTCGACGCCTCCGAAGTACAAGTGCGGCGGCTGGGTGTTGAAGACTGCCAAACGGAGCTTGTTCACTTGATTTGCCTCGAACGTCTTAACACGATAGCTTTAGACCATCCTGAAGATATGTTTAACTATAGTTTGGGCCCCATCTAGTCCAAAGAAAAAAGTCAACGCTGAATCGCGTAGCTTAACGCTTTTATACACTATTCATGTGTATTTGCGGTGTGCCGGTATAACACGTGACGACAAAAGCCACCGATGACCAAAATTCTGGATTAGCCCCAGATTATCGCCCTCTGGAGATAGAGAAGCAGGTGCGAGAATTCTGGGAAAAAAACGGAATTCGCGACAAATTGGAACAGCTAGAAGAATCAAGCAAAGGAGTATTGGGCTACGTTGAAGGACCGCCTACACTAAACGGCATCCCCCACATTGGTCACGCCAGAGGACGCATAATGAAGGACCTGCGCTACCGCTGGAAGACGATGCAAGGATATTACATGCCCTTCTGGGCAGGTTGGGATTGCCAAGGTTTGCCCGTGGAGCTCGAAGTCGAGAAACTCTTAGGAGTGAAGAACAAGCGGCAGCTCTTGGAGCAGGTTGGTCAAGAACGCTTCATCGAAGAATGCAAGAAAGTAATAATGAAGTACCATCGCGAATGGGTTGAAGCTGACAGAGGCTTGGGAGTCTTCATCAATCAAGATAAAGCCTACTGGACCTACCGCGACGAATACATTGAACGTGAGTGGCGATATCTCAAGCACGCCTGGGACCAGAACCTGCTCGAAGAAGGCCACTATGTCGTTGCTTACTGCCCGGGATGTCAGACCTCTCTCAGCAATGCAGAAGTTGGATATGAGGGTTCATACAAGGAAGTTGAAGATCCATCTCTCTATTTCAAGTTCAGGATTTCTGGAACAAAAGATCAATTCTTTCTCATTTGGACCACAATGCCGTTTACGATTGCCACTGACACAATGCTTGCAGTCCACCCAGACGCCGAATACGCAAAAGTCAAGGTAGACGGCGAGATCTGGGTAATGGCTCAAAAGCGTGTTGAACCAGTCATGCAGGAGCTCGAAATCACAAAATACGAAATCGTTAGCACAGTTTCTGGAAAAAGCTTAGAGGGCACCAGGTATGATTACCCCCTCAAGGACCTAATTCCAAAACTTACGGAGCTTGAGGCTAAGCATCCGCTGGTCCACGGCGTGATCGGGGAAGACTTTGTTGACTTAGACACAGCAACAGGCGTTGTCCACCTCTCACCTGGGAACGGTGAAGACGATTTCTGGGCAGCCCAGCGACGAGGAGTGCCAATATTTGCGCCGTTTGACGATGAAGCAAAGTTCACGGAGGACGCGGGCATATTCAATGGCGTTTTTGCACGAGACGCAGACATGCTCGTCGTTGAAGAGCTACGCAACAGAAACTCGTTTGTCCAAGTCAAGAAAGTGAAACATGAATACCCTACCTGCTGGCGCTCACATCACAAGTTGGTTTGGCTGGCAAGGAAGGAGTATTTCCTAAGAACTGACAAGATTAACACCAACGTTTTAGAGGCAGCAGAGAAAATCGAATACTTCTTCGAAGAACCGAAGAACCGATTTGTCGCTTTCCTCAAAGAAGGAAAACCATGGTGTATCAGCAGGGAACGAATCTGGGGCGCACCCTTACCCGTTTGGAAGTGCGACAACTGCGGACAAAAAAGAGTGATCGGAAGCAAAACTGACCTTCTGAAAAGCGCCCTCGAGAAAGTTCCCGACAACTTCGAGTTGCACAAGCCTTGGGTTGACCGGTTAACGCTGAAGTGTGACAAATGCAAAGGCGTAATGCATAGAGAAGACTACGTGCTGGATACATGGCACAACAGCGGCGCTTCGCCATACGCACGGTTCTCAGACAACGAATTTGAAAAGTTTGTGCCGACCGATTTCCTAACAGAGGGGATAGACCAAACCCGCGGTTGGGCCAACTCACTACTTCTTGAACACATCATACTCAATGGAAGAGCGGAAGGACCGTATCGAGCGTTTCTATTCCAGGGGTTCACGCAGGATGCAAAGGGCAGAAAGATGAGTAAGAGCCTTGGCAACGTGGTAGAGACGAACAAGCTCCTTGAAAAGAACTCGGCGGATCTCTGCAGGTTTTACATGATGCGCAAATGCGCGCCCATTGATTCCATGAATTTCGACATGCAGGAACTAAACCGCCGGAGCTACCAAGTGTTATCAACGCTCTATCACCTTAACAGGTTCTTCCTCGAAAACGCCGAGTTTGACAACTACAAGCCAGATATAAAACAAGCGCATTTGGCTGAGATATCTGGAAAACTGCAAGCACCGGATCTGTGGTTACTGTCAAAACTTCAAATTGCAATAACTGACTACACTGAGAAACTGGGAAGATGCGAGTTTAATGTTGCACTCGCCATTCTTGAAGACTTCGTCATCGAGACGTTGAGCAGACTTTACGTGCCTATGATACGAAAGGAACTTTGGACTGACGATCCAGTGACGCTCCAAAGACGAATGGACGTGTACGCAGTCCTGCATTACGCGCTGAAAACGGTTACCCTGCTTTTCAATCCTGTCACACCATATCTAAGCGAAGCACTTTTCCAGCGAGTATACAGAAAGTTGGACAAAGCACTCCCAGAATCTATAAACCTAAGCGGTTGGCCCGAAACCGATAGCAGATTACGAAACAAGGTCGTTGAATCAGAGTTTGACACCCTATTCAAGTGCGTTTCACTCATATACGCGGCAAGACAGCAGGTGAAACTCAAAAGAAGATGGCCTCTCCGCACAGTCATTATCGTTGCGCAAAAAGGCTTTACAGACGCACTGAAGAAAGTCGAACCATTACTTCTTGAGCTTGGAAATGTAAAAACAGCTGAGTACTACACAAAAGTCCCAGAATACGCATCAGGCGAAAACTGGACTAATGCAGCAGAGGGGGACCTGCACGTATTCGTGAGCGGGCAACGAGATGACGCGCTACTTGGCGAGGGCATAATGCGCGATTTGGCGCGCCGTGTACAAGCTCTAAGAAAAGAAAAGGGCTTCATGCCAAGCGATACTCTGGAAGGAGTGCATATCGCGGAACTGGAAGAGGAAAGCGTCAAGCTAACTCAGCCATACCTCGGTGAAATGGCAGACCTCGTGAGAGCAAGAAAAGTTCACATGCACCAGAAACGCGAAGAACTGGATGCAGAGTGGCACGAGACTGAACTGGAAGGAAGAAAAGTCTTCATTAGCATTCACTAGAAATGGGGAGCAAGAACGTGGCGGAGAATACCGAGGCAAAACACTTCAAATGCCCTTTCTGTCCATGCATTTTTCTCTGCGAACATGACCTTCAGAGACACCTCTCATGTATGGGTAAGAACAGAGAAGAACATGCCGAAAACTACAGGAGAACCCATGGTCGAATAGAGCATGGATACGGGGAAGAGTAGAAGGACCGAAACCCCTAAATTTACTATTGAAAAGTTTCTTTGAAGCAAAACCAGATGGGCCGGTAGATCAGCTGGTATGATCGCCGCCCTCGCACGGCGGAAGTCGGGGGTTCAAATCCCCCTCGGTCCACCATCTTATTGAACTTCAAACAACAAAGCTGAAAAGGAAAAGTGTTCCCTATTATTTCATAGGTCTTGGTGTTTTCTCATGACATTAGGATGCTTCATCGCTACCAAGGAGATCTTGATAGACGCAGTTGGATGGGGCAGCCTTTTGCTTGGGGTGGTCATAGGCGCGTTAAAACCCCCAGATCCCATGCTTATGGAGCGAAGAATACCAACGGTTTCGTTCCAGCCTCCGAACTTTCAGAACAAGAAATACTTTGAAGATTCGGTGAGGATTGCTGATGAAATT
>CAZWBY010000023.1:0-4994 GCA_964632825.1 uncultured Candidatus Bathyarchaeia archaeon | reverse complement strand
CTTGTCAAGACGGGATGGGCCAGCTGGCAGAGAAAGTGGCGGGAGGAAATATACACCAAACCGCTAAGGCTGAGCCGCTAAGCTGGCGCTGTGAAGAATTGTTAGAAGAGAATGTGCCTAGTTCAGCTTTCTTACTTTTATTTCGAGCGTTTTGTGGCAGTTAAGACACTTTGTAACGTTCAGTTCAAACCCGTTTAGAATATCAAAACGAGTCTGAGTGTATTGCCTCTGTCTCGCATGTTCGCAGGTAAGTTGACTGAAGGCTGTCAACCGTTCCCTGTGCATCTCCCTTCCCAAGAAAGTTCTAGTCTACATGCTAAAATAACCTTTGTGGAAGAATCTTCTATGCAATTGCCCAGTTTTGTCTATTCACACAACAACCAGAATAGGTGGCTTTGCTCGTTGCAGGAGTTTTATCCTTGACTCGGTTGATCTATTGAAATCGCAGAGACAGCCATCGAAACCCATTACCCAAGCAAGAAACGTAGCAGTTGAGCAGTATCCGAAAGCGAAGAAACGATCATGTCCGGATCGGCTCTTGCCAGTTCCTGTCTGCTGTACACTCCTGTTAACACGGCAAGGCAGCTCATTCCTGCGGTCTTGGCTGCTTCAACGCCAAAAATCGAGTCTTCAACGACAATGCATCTTTCTGGAGGAATTCCCAAGCGGTATGCACACTTCAGGAAGATTTCGGGGTTGGGCTTGAAATTGGAGACATCTTCCACAGTTATCACGACATCAAAAAGGCTGCTAATGTTAAGTTTTTGGAGGAAATGGTCAATTACTGCACGATTGTTCATTGAAGCCAGAGCTATCTTGAGCCTTCCTTGGAGAGAATTGAGTAATTCAAGCGCGCCAGGGAACAGTTTTACGCAGCCGCTCAGCTCGATTTCAGCGTTAGTTTTCTCGTCCACAAGCGTTTTGATTAGCTCATCGTTGAAATGCCAATTCTTAATCTGCAGGATTTCCCTGAACGTTTTGTCGGCACCGATTCCTATGCGGCGTTCAATCAATGTGTCAGGAACAGCTACGTTGATCTTGTCTAGGGCTCTTCTGAAAGAAAGAAGTATTGCTTGTCTCGTGTCAGAGAGGGTCCCGTCCCAATCGAAAAGAACCGCGTCGAACTTCATATCGAACCAACTAGTTTAAGCCTAGTCTATCGCGTATTGCCTGGCTTTTCTTCGTTGCTGCTTCCACAGCTTTCATTAATGCCTGTCGTATTTGGCTTCCCTCAAGCTCTTGTATTGCCTCTATTGTTGTTCCGCCCGGCGTTGTAACCATGTCTCTTATCTTGCTTGGATGCTCTTTCAACTCAATGACCAGTTTTCCCGTTCCTAAGACGGTCTGAGCTGCACTGGACAACGCGATGTCTCTGGGCAAACCGGCTTTTAGTCCAGCGTACATGAGTGATTCAACTACTATGGAGAGGTAACCAGGTCCGCTTCCACTGAGACCGGTTATGGCATCCATGTATTTTTCGTCAACTTCTTCACTAATCCCCATCATGTCCAGAAGGGCTTTGACTTTTTTCTTATCGTTTGTTGTTACATTCGCATCGCAGGAAAATGCTGTGTAGGAGGCCTGAACCAGGGCTGCAATGTTTGGCATTATCCGGACGAACTTGGCTGTTGGAGCGTGTTTCTTGAGATACGCCAATGGCACTGTTGCAGCTACGGATATTACAAGTTTGCCTTTCAAGTCTCTTGACATTTCTTCCAGAATCTTAGCGACATCGCCTGGTTTTACGCAGACAAAAATTATATCTGATTCCGCCGCTGCTTTTCGGTTGTCTGGAGCTTTTGCAATGCCGAGTTGTTCCATTTCCCTGAGTCGGGAGGGTTGGGCATCGGTCGCGGTAATTTTTCCCTGGTATTTGCCCTTTAGGAGGCTTCTTGCGATGGCTCCGCCCATCATACCCACGCCTATGATTGCGATCTTGTCAGCCATGATTTCGACCTTCCCATTAACTACCAAATTTTCACACTTAAGCTTTTGTCGTTCAGGCAATTGAAAGCCCAGTGGTAGCTTGGTTCTAAGAGGCGGCAATCGCCAAGTTCTTGAGTTTTTCCTGAACCTTCAATGCAGGTGCTTCCGTCTTGAGACCGCGAGAGTTGAAGTGCGTCTGGACAGTGGCAAAACCGCCCTCGCGCAGGGCGTTGATCATTGCGCTAATTGAGGGAACAGGCAAAGACATCATGCCACTGAGTTTGTCGAGAACATAGTAGGTAGGAGGCGCATCAGCCTCATTACTCGCAAGTTCTAGAAGATGCGCGATTTTCACGCTATTCCGCAGCGCTCTCCGAGAGTTCTCACTTGATATGAGACTGCAAAACTGTCTATCAAGTATCTTGTCGAGCCACAATGGACCCGAATAATCCAATGTTGAACCACATTCAGGGCATTTCTCCGTTTTTCGATCTGTCAGTGATTTGGCCGTTTCTCTGTGAAGACAGTTGAAGCAATGGAGTATGTAGCCAAGGTTTTTGATGCTTTCATCTGCTTTCTTCGCGCCGTAGTGGATTTGAACATAGGCTCGAACGTAGTGGTCTGTGGAGTGGCTGAAGAGGACGCGGATGCCTATCTCATGCCTCGCCGCTGAAGAGGCGACGCAACCCAGAAGCAGGCGAATCGCTAGCTCGTGGCAGTACTCGGTTCGCAGAGGTTTTCCGCCATATTTCCTTATGCATGCTTTTGGGTGCACTCCGCAGAGCGGGGCGAGGTCCGTTGCGGTAACTGCAAGAAGACCATCGTTACGAAGCGCTCTGATGGCTGAGTCCATGTAGGTCACGGGCGAGCCAAAAGGGTCCAAGTCAACAGCATCGAATCTCTTCTTTGGCGCGCCATGACAACTGAGAAGACAGTTTGCATCTTTGTTTTCCACTTCGACGCGATCGTTCAAGCCGTTTAACTCAACGTTGTGTCTTGCAAGCTTGACCGCGCGTGCGCTGATGTCATTGACCAGTACGTCCTTTACTCCTTTTACTTCAACTGCAAAGCGAACTCCTCTGATTCCCGAACTTGACAATGGTTCACACACAACCAGCTCTCTATCGACTGTTCGCTGATATGCCTGAAGCGCCAGCACGGATAAGTCGCGGTTTATTTCCATTACGGGGTTGTAGAAGACTGGGGCTTTTGACGGGGCGTAGTCAGAAAATTGCTTAACGTAAGCAGCGAGTTTCGGGACAAGAACCCTTACTCTACCTTCCTTAATGGTTTCGCTTGGAAACCCAACGTCTAAGTCGCGAGCAGCCAAACCCGGGTAGCCTCTTTCTTCCACAAATGGAATTTGTGCTATGAGAAGAAATTTATGCGCATATTAGACTTCTGGTTCATGAGGGACAAACATTGTTGAAACGGGTTCTGCTTTTGTCGGGTAGCCCTGGCGTTGGAAAAACTACAGTTCTCGCGAAAACAGTTGACGCGTTGGCTGAAAAGGGCTTCAAAGTTGGCGGTATGATTAGTCGCGAAGTGCGCGTGAATGGCGAGCGAATCGGCTTTGAAATACTGGGTTTAGGAAACTCGAGACGAGGTTGGCTAGCCCAGGTCAACCGAGGAAGCGGTCCCCGAGTTGGCAGATACTGCGTGAATCTGAAAGACTTGGAAGAAGTTGGAACTGTTTCAATTGTGGAGGCAGTTGGAGCTTGCGACATTGTAACCATTGATGAGATTGGTCCGATGGAGCTTTTCTCAAGAAAGTTCAGAGAAGCTGTGACTGCGTCGCTACAAAGTTCGAAACTGGTCTTGGGCGTCGTTCATTGGCGGATGTCAGATAGGCTTATCGTCGACATCAAAGATAGGAAAGACTGCGAAATATTCGTTGTGACCCATGAGAATAGGGAAGAACTCGTTGAACTGATGATCTCGAGAGCCGAGGAATATCTGGAACAACGCTGAGAGGCAATTTCTCTCTTCAGCACCGCTCGAGCGCCGGCAGCAGATCACTCATAGTCTTTATCGTTTGATCGGGGCAAGCATCTTTCGGCATTTCTTGCGCTCTGCGCTCGATATAGACTGTTCTCATGCCGATGCTTTTGGGTCCTGCAATGTCAGCGTCTGCTGTATCGCCTACGAAAACAGCGTTCTGGGCGCGAACTCCGAGGACATCGAGTGCCTTCTTGTATATCTCAGGGCTTGGCTTGCGCCTGTTAACGGCGCCGGAAACAATGATAACGTCAAAGAGTTCAGTCAGACCGTGTTTCTCTAGAAGTCTGGAGACGCACTCTGGGATTGCAAAATTCGAGACTATTCCGAGTTTGTACTTGCCGTGCAGTTTTTTCAATGAAGCAATAGCAGCCTCATCAACACGCACATATTTCATGAAAGCTTCGCAAAACGCGTTGGTAGCTCCGATCACAACATCACTCGAAACAGGATAACTGTAGCCCAATTGTGTGAGGGCGTTGGCGATTCTGAGGTTGAAATGTGGCTCTTCCATTTTCGCGTCTGCCTCAGCGTACAGCGCGTCTCTGGCTCCTACGTAGGCTTTTTCAAATTCCCTGAAGGTTGTCTTCACACCTCTCTCTTTGACGTACACATAGGCCTGTTTCAAGGATGGGCTGTAGAACGCATGATCTCGCTCGATCATCATTAGTGTATCAAACATGTCGAACAATACAGCGCTGATCTTCATCTACCCAATCTCACAGTCCAAAAACGACATCAGACCTTAAATCGATTATGTCTACCAAGTTTTCTTGACTGCTGAAATTTCCGTGAATCAACTATCACAGAGTATGGAGAAAAGAAGATATGCAAGATTATTCAAAGAGCAACAATTCGCCAGAAATTGCTTGCAACCGGAATAGATGAAAAGCTCTTTCAAACTCTTGTTGAAGAGACGATTCTTCAGCTTTTACGTAATAGACTCGGCGGAGGAATTTTGGCTCCGTTTTTCGGATGCTCATCGTCGCCTTTCAGCAATTCCGTTATTTCACTTTGGCGCTGGAGAAAATCTACTCCTTTAGCAGTGGCAACGTAGACGTCTTTTCCTC
>CAZWBY010000022.1:0-17069 GCA_964632825.1 uncultured Candidatus Bathyarchaeia archaeon | reverse complement strand
ATCCTCAGCCTTGTCGTGTCAGCAAGAGCCTTGAAGAACTTGCCTTTCCTCGCTGCGTCCTCCCTGCCTATGTTCTTATCAGCTAACTCCCTTAACTCTCCTGCATATTCTGAGGCTTTCTCGCAAGGGCAAATGCCTGATTCCGCCAACCGTTTCAATCTCTTATCTACTTTTGAAGTGGGCATTTCATGATCAGAATACTTGAGGGGCAATAATATATTTAAGTACGTTGTTAGTGCCTTTTTTTGGCGATAGGAGTGAAGCGGATACTTTTTGTCTGTGTTGAGAATGCTGGAAGAAGCCAGATGGCAGAAGCCTTCGCGAACCACTATGGAAAAGGGAAACTATTTGTCTCAAGCGCAGGCAACAAGCCTGCCGACAAGGTTAACCCAGTGGTAGTTGAGGCAATGATGGAGAAGGGCATAGACATCTCAACCAAAAAGCCACAGCTGCTCACCTTCCAGATGGCGCAAGATGCTGACCTGGTTGTCACGATGGGATGCAATGACCAAGGAATCTGTCCTGGACCATTCTTCAAGCCCACAGTGGATTGGAAACTTGAAGATCCAAAAGGCAAACCGATAGAGAAGGTCAGAGAAATCAGAGATGACATTGAACAAAGAGTCCGAAATCTTATAACTGAGCAAGCTCAAACCTGAATCTATCCTTATCCTGCGCGAGACGAGGAGGTGCAGAATCTGGGAATATACGTTGGACTGAAGGAAAACGAGAAACCTGAGATTTTCGTGTCAGAAGAAGACCCGACTAGAGGCACTCACCCTAAATACGACATAATCTACGGGCCGTTTAAGACTGTCAAAGAGGCAGAGAATTATGTTAATGCCATGGGCAATTTAGCCTGTGGTAACGGCTAAAACCCAGTTGGTTAGCGAATAAACTCGGAAGCCCCGTCAAGTGTTCCTTTTATTGCGTCCGCCTTTAACCTAAGAGAATCCATAGCATCTTCAAAATTAAGGCAGGAATCGCCTTCTTTCTCCGGGTCTTTCAGCGTGCAGCGTCCATCTTTCCAGTTTATGCAGTTCGGATGGTCACATAACGGGTGATCCATTAGCTTTGCCTTCTACCGTATTCTTGTTCTGGATTACGCGATAACCTGGGCTAACACGTTTTCTTTGAGTGTGCTGACAAATTCAGGGTCTAAGCTATCGATGACTTTGAATATTCTCTGGTCCGCTATGGAGTAGAGTCTTCTGTTCTTGTCTTTTCTGCCTTTTATTATTCCGCAGTCTTTGAGAATCTTAAGGTGTCGCGAGACTACTGGCTGGATTAGTTTGAAGAGAGGGACAATCTCACAAACACATTTTTCTCCTCCGCGCAGAGATTCCAGTATACTAATTCTTACTGGGTCGGAGAGGGCTCTGAAGATTTTGGCTTTGAATTTGTTCTTGTTTACTATGTGTGAGGACATTGTTCAATGGTTAGGCGGAGTGAATATTTAAATATTGTTATGCATTCACAGTATTAACTCACGCTGAAAGCCAGCAAACACAAGGAGCGAAAAGAAAAGTACCCGAAGAAACATTCCACGGCGTCCCCCGAGACAAGATACCCTGGTACCCAACAATAGACTACGAAAAATGCCTCAGCTGCGGAAAATGCGTAGACTACTGCAAACTCGGCGTCTACGAATTCCAGGAAAAAGACGGAAAAAAGAAAACAGTGGTAAAGAACCCCAACAATTGCGTGGTCTTCTGCACCGGTTGCGAAGAACAATGCCCCGCTCAGGCCATAACGCATCCTTCCAAACTAGAAACCGGCAAGATAATCGCGAAACTGCGGAAAGCCAAAACCAAACGCTCAGTTAGGAGAAAGCTTAGCAAATCAAGCGCTTAGCTTTTGTGCATTGACACTCCGTACCACGTGAAAACCTTGGCAACCACAGCTACTATTACCGCGACAAGCATGCGGGGAAGCACGGTAAGCAAAAAACCATCAATTCCATAAACCACATTTACGGAAGAGAGCTGATAAATCCCAAAAAGCATAATTCCTCCAATGGCTGCAGCAAGTGTTCCCGAAATCAGTATTCTTTTGAAATTCTCCGAACGCTTGTTCAATGCTCCAGCAATATAACCCATCAACATCGGGCTCAGAATATACGCCAGCAAGATTGGACCAGACCCTCTAATGCCGCGCAACGTTTGTGCCCAATAGAACATGTAAAACATGCCCATCAAGAAGCCAGAAGCCCCGCCTGCCCACCTGTTCCAAACCAAACCGAGCACGAGGGGAATTGCGGCAATGATGACAAGCTCTTGAAGCTCCATCGTAAGCCCAAAAACTAAGCCTCCTAGTCCCTCCATTCCACCTCCAACGAGCTTACCCACCTGCGATAATGCAACTATGAGCAAAACCACCAACAACGGAGCAACGATGCCGTATAGTATGTCGCTTCGACTCCATTCCTTCCAGCCCAATCCCACAACAGTCACCTGATAAAGTCAGTACCTGACTTATAGGTGCATTTAAATTTTGCTATAAGCCTCGGAACCGGGCACCCAACCTGGAGAAAAAAAGGGGAAATGCGGGACATGTATGATCCGAGCAAAAGCCAAAACACAGGTCAAATTCCATACAAGCAGCCTGAGCACCGTCTGACTCTTCGCTGTCTGCAAAATTACGATCGTAATAAGATATATGTAGACCTTCATTTCATACACAAGGAAGGCGACTCAAAATGCTAACACCCTGCGAAGTTGCGGTCAAGTGCGCCCTACCATCAGTCCGTGCCATGGTGGCAAACGAACTCATGACGAATCACAGCTTGAAACAAGCTGAGGCGGCGAAGCTCCTGGGAATTAGTCAACCCGCGGTAAGCCTTTACCAACAAAAACTGCGGGGTAACTCGATTGACCTTGGAAGCGACGCCGAAATTTCGGCTATGGTGAACCAACATGCTGAAGCACTTGTTAGTGGTACGCGTACCTATGAGGATCTGCTGCTCTCTTTTTGTAAAATATGCAGAACAATCAGATCCAAGGGGTTCATGTGTAAAATCCACAAAGCCTTTGACCCTGCGGTAGATCTTGACAAATGTGATTTCTGCCGCACTGCAGACCCATTGACTTGCCCTTAGGAAGCAAGGCACACATCCGCTGTTAGCTCAAAGGGAACTCTTTAAAACGCCTGCGCGTAACATGAGTTAGGAGACATCTCCATGGGATACTCAGCTGTCTGGAAAATCCTAGAAGAAATCGTCATCGAGTTCCGCAAGAAAAAATTGGAAATGCCTGAAAAGGTAATGACCAATCTGAGATCGGCCAAAACCATGATCAGACTTCTCGACACTGTTGACAAAGACAAGGGCGAAATGGCACCAAAGCTTGAGCAGTGCCTTACCGACGTGGAAGCATATCTCATCACAGAAGCCCAAAAGAGTTTTCCTCAAAAGCAAATAGACGAGTGGCTTCAACGCTTGAATCAAGCGACTTGTGACGTCTGCACTCCAGCGCCTCAGGTAGAAGAGGAGACAAGATTCGTTTCAGGTGTCCCGCGTGATCAGAAATGGGTACGGGTAAAGCCCATAGCCAGCCTGTCACTCACAAAACTGAGGAAACTTGCAGAAGAAACAGAACTTTCCTTCAGACTTGACAAAGATGATCACTTGATAGTCTACGGGAAATCAGAGAACATCAAAGAATTTGTCAAAAAGATGACCGATCAAACAGGGAAAGAATCAGAAAATCTGGAGCGCCCGACCTAATTCCCGGCGCCGGTCGCAATCAGTTTTTCTGCAAGACTTAACTCTTCAAGCGTGTTAATGTTAAGGGCAACTTCCATTTTGTCAAGTAGAAAGACTTCTTGGTCAAGTTCATCTTCCTCTATCCTTTGTCCGTCAATAATGTTAATCCCGACTGGAACAACAGTTTTATCGGCTAACCGAAATGAGTGGTCTGAGCCCAGACCCAAATTCTGCTTAGTATCAAATGATGTCACGACGGCAAGCGCAGGTTTACCGCATGATTCATATTTCTCCACAATCTCATCGATGATTTCGCCCGTTACTAGCGGAAGGTCAGCTGCAACAGTCAACACTTTTCTAAGCTTGAGTTGCTTGACCAAGTATTGCATGTCGTGAATGTAGCCTTTTCCTGGCGTTGGCGCTATCTTAACGGCAAACTTGGTGGCGAAAGCTGCAGTTCGTGGCGTGTGGTGACTGACTGCAACAACAATAGAGTCGACCCGTCTCGCGTTCTCTAGAGCCTTGATGATGTGTTCGATGATAGGCTTCCCGCCTACTCGGACAAGTGGTTTTTCCTCTGAATGCTGCATGCGGGTCCCTTTTCCCCCAGCCATTACAAGAGCAGTAACACCCATCCTAGATCATAGCCACCAATACGATAACTGCAACCATTCGGGTAAGTTCGTTTGTTGCACCTAAAACATCGCCTGTTACGCCTTTGAAATGCCTGTGAGAAATTAGAACCATAACGAGGCTTGTGAGTATTGCCGCTGACACTGCTATGGCGCCGGAAACCCATAGCAGGGGAATGGCAACGCCGAAGGCAATTGCAAGGGAAACGAGTAAGCGAACGGTGCCTTTTCTTCCATGCATAGCTTCAAGGAAAGACGAATTCATTCCCGCGTGAACTGATTTCCCCGCCCATGAACCGACCACCATGGATAGTTTGGCAGAAAGTTCAGCCACAACAATGCTCTGAACAAAAGTCCCAGCGCTCAACTCAGACATCGCCAAAGCGGTTATCAGAAAAGTCATAATTCCAAGTGACAAACCTCCCGCGCCGGTCAGCTGATCATGCATGATCTCAATCTTTCGTTCAGCCGTGCCCTGAGCCATCACACCATCCCCGAAATCGAGCAAACCATCGGTGTGGTGAAGCCCAGTAAGCAGCAGCAAGAGTCCAAAAACCAAGACGCCGACAAGCAAGCCAGGGAGGACATAGGATATTACCCAGCCAAAGGCGCCTGCCAAAAATCCAATGAGTGCCCCCACTAATGGGAACAGAAACATGAACCTTGCAGAATCAATCAAGCATTTGTCATCCATTCTAAAGGGAAGAATCGTGAGGAACGCAAGGAGGTTTTTCAGTTCGCGTAGCATAGAGTCATTTTACTCCCATCAAAAGGGCATAATTCTTCTCAATACTACTGAGAAGCATGTCTTTTGTGACCGCGCCCTCCGTTGCTGCCATGGCTGCGATTGAAGCACCGCCAGCCCCAACGCCTTCCTTCACGATGCCTTGCTCATAGGCTTTCAATCCACTAAACCTCGAGCCACCGAAATTCAGATCTGCCGCCAAAACAGGCACATCAGCAATCTGCGAAACGATGCCCCGAATATCGGATGAAGCATCACTTACCACCCATCTCGTAGTGCCAATTGCAACGTTGCACAAAACATCAGGATTCAAAGCATTCACCACTGCAAGAACGCCGGTCATTTGAGTCCCACCCGCCATTAAAACCGGAACCTGACTAGCGGCGCCAATCATTAGACCTGCAAAGGCGGGCATCATGGGATCGCCAACACATGAAATAGCGCGAACGGGATTCTGCTTTAAGCTGCCAAAACACTCACCCGCGGCGGTTAGCCCACACTGAACCGCTTCGCGCTTCAGTCCATGAGGATTCTCGGGCATACTGCTACTCACCTTGCCTTCAGCATTAATGCCCATGGCAGACAAAACACCTAATGCTGTTGTGGTTCCCCCCGGAATGCTCTCGCCTATGACCATGTACTCTGAGTTCTTAGCCAATTGTTCACCAGCTGTAGTGGCTCTGGCAATAACCTCTTCAACATCGTCTACGGCTTTTCCACTTCGGATGTCTCTACCCGGGCTCCCACCTAGGTCTATGAATGGAATTTGAGGTTTCACCTTCAGTCCGCCACTAGCAATCAGCACAGGAATCTCAGCCAATTGTAGGGCAGACATAGCTATCAACGCTGGAGTCGGAATGCCATCTGGCGTAACGGGCACTCCAGCGATACACTTACACTTACCGAGTAGAAGGAGCTCAGCATCCGCTGGCGGCGTGTAGTCAGTAATCTCGGGGTTTTTGCCTGCGGCAGAGATTCCGGTTATCTTTGCCGTATCCGTTGTGGCTATTGTACAAACAAAAAGGGGTTTCTTTCCGCGGATTTCTTCTAAGAAGGCTTCCCCTTTGTTTCTGTTGCTGGCGAATATTACATCAAAACTGACATTCATATTCTTTCACGGTCCTTTCGGCTTAAGTCTAAAGCGCGTGATTTCCAATCTTCCCCAATTTTCTATTGTAGAATTTCTTGTCTCCAATATTTCAATTCGATTGTTGAACAGTGGTCCATCGGTGACAAGCGTATGGTACTCGCCTCTTTCACCACAAGGATCAATGTTTTCAAGTCTGGCAAGTTCAGAGAGGAATTCTGTATCAAGAGATCGCCCCAAGAATTCCTCCCCAAGCAACCCAAGGTTTACTCTCACAACCGTCGCCTTGAAACCGAGCTCTCTGAATTCATCGAGTATCTGCCTAGTGTTGCGGCGCCACAAGGGTCTTATGGGTTTCATGCCAGTCTCCTTGCAGACGCGCTCTAACCATCCGGCTTCATGTTGGGCTACCTCAAAAATATCTCCTGTGACGATCCCCCCTACACCTGCAGATCGCAATTGCCTAAGTGAATTCTTAAAATCATGCTCATATATCTCAGGCGCAGTTTTGCATTTCACTATTGGAATCCCAATTGCCTCGGACTGGGCATCCAGCAAGTCTGCATTGATCATATGGAAGCTAGACTCACCACGATTGTTCATCATGGTTAGAAGACTTTGAATTTCAAAGCCCTCTTCCATGGCTTTGTAGCAAGCAAAACAACTGTCTTTTCCACCGCTCCATGAAACAGTTGCCTTCACTTTGAATTTTCCTCTGTGCTCGCGGCTGCAACCGTTGTGAGGGAGGAGTGCATTTTGAGCATGGATGGTTTATCCAGCCAGTCCTAATAAGCGTTCTTATGCATGTTTACACACGTAACGCTTAAAATACACTCCTCCGTTAGAGTTGTGGCTGAAGTCTATGGCTTCCGAAAAACCTCCCCTGCTGAAATATTTAGAACAGAAAGGCATAACACTCAAAGATCTAGTCGATACCGCACTCGAGTTGTTCGTTCCTCACCCCGGCGTGGAAACTGCGGAAAAAGCAGCAGCCGTTCTGCGTGAGGAGTTTCTCGACGCACTGTCGGATGTAAACGTCTCAACATTGGAAGTTGCGGCTTTCCGAGCACAGGAAGACGCAGAAAGAGGTCTCATCCCCGGGCTAACAAAAGAGAGATTCATGGGTCGACCAGGGCTAGTTGCCGATGAAGTACTTGGACTAGCAATAGCTACTTACATCGCTGGCGCGAGGGGGATATTTGACTTCACCAGATTTGATCAAGCAAAACCAGGAATCTTGAAGAAACTTGGACCGCTGGCTAATGACGCCGTTGGTGGACTTGTTGCAGGTGTATCCTCCAACATGTATACGAATGCGCTAAGAAGAAAGAAATGACGGTTCCTGGCGGTTTAGGCTACAGCCCTACGCCAAGGAAATCTCTGCCTGCCAAAAAGCCAGACCGGTTTCGGCATAACTTTATCTCTTCGCAATTTAGGGAGTAAAGCTTAGAGAAAGATGCCCTCCAAGCGCGTCTGCATCGTTACTCACACTTACCTTCCACATGTAGGTGGAATAGAAAGAGTCGTTTATGAGCAGAGCAAGCGACTAATGAAGAACGGATTCAAGCCGATGGTTGTCACGAGCAGAATGGCAACCGACAAAAGCTATACCGTTGACGGAATAAGTGTTCAGTGTTATGATTCTTTGAACTTTGGTTTTGGCTTAGGAATTCCTTACACGATTCCGAACGTGAGCAGTTATGGCACGTTTCTAGAAGCTGTGCAATCCAGTGACCTAGTGCATGTTCACGGTCACCCATATCTTTCGTCGCTTGTTGCCGCAAAGATTGCCAAGAGACAAGGTAAGCCAGTGGTTCTGACTCAGCATAATACTTTCATAAAGTATGAAAACAGCGTTTGGGAACATGCGGAGCGGCTTAACGATGGCGTAGTAGGCAAGCGGGTGCTCAGTAAAGCTGACAAGATTATTACGGTTAGCAACGCGACCAAGGAATATGTTCTCGGTTTGGGAGCTGACATTGGTAGAACAAGTGTAATCCATAATGGAGTTGATGTTGAGCGCTTCAAGCCGATGTCAGACCTAAGAGAAAGAATGAGAGAAAAACTACGCTTACCCCGGGACGCGAAAGTTGTTCTCTCCGTGCGAAGGCTTGTCTACAAAAACGGGATTGACACACTAATAGAAAGCGCTGTGGCATCGCTTAAGAGCAACGCGCAGCTGGTTTTTCTTATTGTAGGAACAGGACCTGACTCAACCGCAGTACGATCGAGAATTGATCAGTTAGGTATTTCCAGCAAATGCAGGCTTGCAGGTTTTGTCTCAGATGCTGAGCTCCCTGCATACTACAACGCTGCTGATTTGTTCGTGTTGCCCTCTAAGTCCGGTGAAGGATTGCCCCTAGTCGGATTGGAAGCAATGTCTTGCGGATTGCCAGTCATCGCTACAGATGTCGGGGGAATATCTGAGGTCATGACTGAAGGCCTCGGAAAACTAGTACCTCCAGACTCTTCATCAGCCATGGCAAAAGCAATTCTGGAATTCTCTCAAATTGATCTTGTGCCACTAGGGAAGAGGCTGCGAACAGTCGCTCTTGAGAAGTTCAGTTGGGAAGGGAATGTTGAAAAACTCATTGATATATACGAAGAATTTATTTAACATGCTACAACAAGAAAACACGTAGATGCCCCAAGCCGGAGTTCACGTAATGACGTCGAAGACTGTGGTTTCCGTTGTGATTCCAACACTTAATGAAGCAGGCAATATCCTCGAAGCAATCACAACTATAGAAAAGTCACTGGTTTACCCAAAAGAGATCATTGTCGTAGACGGAAACTCGGACGATGGAACAATCAAAATCGTAAAAGACACGAACCTCTGTAGACTCATCATAGAGCCTAGACGTGGCTACGGCATTGCACTCAGAACGGGATTCAAGCATGCAAAAGGCGACATAGTGGTCATGGTTGATGGGGATGGAACATACGAATTTAAACACATGAACCGCCTAATTGAAAAGATGATGGAAACCAACGCCGAAATGGCTATGGCCTCTCGCATGTACGATCCGAAGAAAGCCATGGGACTCATGAATTTCATCGGAAACAAAATAATAACAAACTGTTACGACTTCTTCTACAAACAGTTCCTCAGCGATACCCAATCGGGATTCCGCGCCATCTCCCGCGCCGCAATCGAAAAACTCGATCTTGAACAAGACGATATGGCATTTGCGACTGAAATGCTTGTGGAGTTTGCCAAGAAGGACTTCAAGATAGTGGAGATCCACTCTACCTACAAATCTAGAAAATATGGCAAGACTAAGCTTAGAAAGGTCAAGTCAGGCATCGAGATCTTCGCAACAATGCTCAGAGGATTCACGAAGTGAAAGCAGAATCAACCGTTTTGGAAAAGATAGGCGATCGACTCGGTTTGGATGAGAGCAAGGGCTATGCAAGGGCCGTTGCACTCGTGCTCGCCTTTGCCGTCATCCTGGTAGGGGGCTACTTTGCCTACCTGCTGGCAATAAGTGGAGCCCCAGAAACATATTCGACAATCTACATTCTCAGTTCAGAGAAAACGCTCGATTTACCTGAGACGGTAGTTATTGGTCAAAACAGCACGTTTAGCGTGTGGGTGGCAGTAGAGAATCATCTTGGAGCAACTGTGTCTTTTGAAGTTAGACTCAAGATAACTGGGGAAGCTGATCCCACGTTTCCGATTGATGCCGCTCCGAAAAATGTCTACAATATGACTCTAGCAGACGGTGAGAGATCAGAGCAACCCGCAACTGTGTCAATTGAAAACCCGGGTAGGTACATGGTGTTTTTTGAGCTTTGGCGCACCTCTGACGTGGGTGGAGCGGAGTTCACTGAAAACGCGTGTAATCTGAACATAGAAGCTATTAAGTAGCCTGAACTTGTGGAGTTTTCGTTCTTGAAGCGTATTGTTCCTCAGTTTCGACTCGGTGAACGTTGTTGTATGCGCAAAATGGAACAATCTTCAAATCGGGTGTAACGTAGTGTATCACGCATCTTCGCACGCGGTTCACGTCGAAGTTGTACTGGTCCATGAATGCCATGCAGCCGAGCAGGAAGATCCGTCTTCTCAATATCCCTAGTGACTGATAAGTCGGGGATATGTGCGTCCTGAGAATTGTCTTCATCAACGTAAAGAAACCGATTTCTTTTGTGACCAGGGGCCAATTTAGCGATTGCATGGCTGCCAAAAGCAGCGTTGAAAGCAGAGATAGTTTTCCCTTGGATTCTGCTGAGACAGCCGTTTTTTGAATGCTACGGAAGAATTTTTCGAAATCCACGAAATGGTTGATCGGGATAATTCTAGAATTCTTGGAAACGTACATCCAGTTTACTACTCCGCACTGCGGACTGCATGAGAACAAGGGCCATGGTTTTTTCATGAATTTACGCATTATCATTATTGGTGAAACCATAACGGGCAGCGGAAAGAAGTCCGCCGTGGTTATTTGACCCTCAGTCTGGTTTTCCACTTCTTCAACGAAACGCCAATCTCTCAACTTTTCCCTGAATGGGTTGTCTGTTGCTCTTCCAGTGAAAGCTACAGGTTGGAATATCAATCCTCGGATGATGTCGCTATTTCGAGCTGTAAATTTGACTAGGGCGCCTACTTCTTCGTCGTTGAAGCCTCGCATTAGGGAGTTAACAAGGATAATCTCCATGTCGTGTTTACGACACACGTCTATAGCTTTCATTTTCACGTCTAGCAGAGACCGTCCTCTAATCTTTCTGTAAAAGTCATCGTGAAAACTGTCAAACTGCAAATATACTATGTTGAGCCCATTTTCTTTCAGTTTAGCCGCGATTTCAGGAGATTCAGAAAGTTTGACCCCGTTTGTTGCCAGAATGGTCATGAACTTCAGCTTGTGGGCCGCACCCACGATTTCATGCATGTCTTCACGCGCAAGCGGTTCTCCACCGGAAAAGAGGATTGCTGGCGGTTTTGGATTGCGTTTGCTCAGAAAAGTAAGCATCCCAATTAGCTCTTCTTTGGTCGGTTCGTAGTCAACTTGATGATCCGAAAACGTTGAGAAACATATGGCGCACTTCAGATCGCATCGCTTTGTAACATCTATTACGCCGATGACTGTGTCAGAGACATGAGTGTCGCATGATTCGCAGACGTAGGGGCAACCTTCAGGATTTCTCGGCGATGATTGGTCTTCAAAGTACTGGAAATAGTCAAACCCCTCGGCGAAATTGAAAACCTCTGGACTCTGCCAGTGAGTTGCTGAAAAAACACCATGGTCGGGGCACTTCTTGGTGATCAGGATTTTACCCTCTGATTCGGTGAGAGTCGCATCAATTTTTTTCTGACAAACTGGGCAGATGCTCTTCGTCTGCCTCAAGGGATTAGAGCCTCCAAAACCAGCGAGAGAATAAGCAGCATCATAGACCTCGTTATCAAACGCTCATACTTTCGCACATTCTCGATAGTGGCGGGCAGAGTGACTAGACGGATCGAACAATATAGGAGGATGGCACCCCACATGAGGATTAGAGCCACATAGTAAATGCTGAAGCCTGGAGGATCAAGAAAGAAGGGAAGAGGTGCTAGAATCGCCGTCGCTGAGAAAAACAAAGAGGCAATCTTTGCTGAACCAGCGTTGCCCCAGCGCTTAGGAAGAGTTGGATAGCCAACTTTTGAGTCACCTTCGTAACTTAGGATGTCGCGAAGGACATTTCCGCCTATTGTGCCAAAGCAAATTGGATATAGGCTTAGAGATATTATGCTTACGGTCTCGTAGACAGCGGCTTCGCTATAAATGAAGGCTGTTCCCACTAGCAACCCAACCAGGATGTTTGCCGCGAAACCCGATTTTCGCTTGACAAAAGCTGAATAAATTATGAGGAGAACACTGTCGATTAGCAGGATGACGAAGCTGAGCGAATTGATCAGGAGAGCAAATACAAGCCCTGCAGCAAAAAGAACAGAAGAGATCGCAATGACTTGTTTCAGGGATAGCGTGCCAGATGGAATTGGACGTTTTGGTTTTATCACAGCGTCGCTTTCCCGGTCGAAGTAGTCGTTTAGGGCAAAACCTGCGGAGGTTATGAAGGCCATTGAAAAGAAAACGAGCAGGATTGTCTGGGGCGCAAGGAAGACTTTTGAGATGGCGAAGGCGGTGATAAGCGACAAACCGCCAGTCATCATCCAGTAGGGAAGCCTTAGCAATGAAACTAAGCCTTTGGCAGTGTTGTCAGTCATTTAGGAGGTTCCTCTCAGCTATTAGAGTCTTGATGTGATCTTCAAGGCGGATTCTCGGATTCCAGCCTAGCTCTCGTTTTGCTTTAGTAATGTCGAACCATATGGCGTCTATGTCTCCGTGCCAGGATACATTGGTCGTTGTTATGGTTGTCTTGTTAGTCAGGTTAAGAATCTTGAGGATCAGTTTTGCGAGGTCAATTATCTTGGTAGTCTTTCCGAAGCCTATGTTGAAGGTTTCGCCCAGAGCTTTTTCCAGAGCGGCAGCCGATAGGAGAGCTTCGACGACGTCAGAAACATGAACGAAATCTCTCGACTGTAAACCTGTCCCAATTATCTCAAGCTTGCTTCGGTTTCGACTGATTTTGTCAAAGAAGTCGCTGATGACACCGTGGCAACGCGAGCCGTAAACGTTCGCAAATCTCAACACTGTCACGTCTAATCCATACTGCTTAGCATACATCTCACAGTATTCTTCGCCTACAACTTTTGACAAGCCATAGCAAGAGAAAGGATGAAAACCGTAGCTTTCTGGAGTTGGCATAATAGAGGGGTTCCCATAAACAGCCGCGCTCGATGCAAATATGATTCGGGAATCGTCTTTTCGGGCTTTCTCAAGGACGTTCAATGTCCCTCGAGCGTTTGTCTCAAAATCCTCGATCGGATTCTCCATTGAGTAAGGGACAACTACCTGAGCAGCAAGATGGAAAATGAGTTCGGCTTTGTCCAAGCTGTAGAGCTGTTTGGAGTTAAGAATGTCGCCTTTTACAAACTCTGCCTTTGGAACGTCTCTGACGTTTTCCATTCTTCCGCTTGACAAATTATCGTAAATTGTAACCTTGGCTGGAAGACCCACAAGTTTTTTGCTTAAGTGAAAACCAATGAAGCCCGCGCCGCCTGTAACAAGTATTTTCGTCCCTTCTAGTCCCGCCATGAGGTTCACAACAAAGTCTATATCCTGTTTGGAGGAGTGTTAGGGTATATGTCCAAGTTGAATGCTATAAAAACTTTTAGGGATTTACTCGCCTTCCTAACAATCATACCCGTAGGCAAGACCGAAGACTTCGTAGTGACCTCAGCTGAGTACATGTGCCTTTTTCCACTCTTTGGCGGCTTGATCGGCGTGCTAGCAGCCGGATATTTCTTGGTAAGTGGTTTCATTGTATCGGGTTTGCTGAGTTTGGTCAATAACCTGTTCAGGGTTCCAACAGGTTTTCTGGAAAATGCGGCTCCAGCATTGCTGACAATCGCTTTTCTGCTTGTTCTGACTGGGCTCCAACACTTCGATGGACTTGTTGATCTAGGCAATGCTATTGGACTGAACAAGCTTGAGGATAGACGAGCAGCTGCACATGCGTGGATTGTTACCTACAAGGGGGCGATACTAGCGTTCGCCGTTGAGTTCGCGGCTGTCGCAGGATTATTCTTCCTGAGGGGCGACTGGGCATTGCGAGCCATAGTAACTGCAGAGGTTGTGGCTAAACTTTCAATGGTGACAATTCTCGCGGTTGGAAAGCCAACCCATAAGGGTCTAGGGGCGTATTTCCTCGAGAAGGGGAAAAGAAAAAGAAACATGCTTGCTTACGCCATCGCTATTTTGATATCGATTCCGCTTCTCGGCTGGATAGGACTACTGATTGTAGCGGTTGGGTTCTTGTCTGGTGTCATTATGGACCGAGTTGCCGCAAGCGTTTTCGGGGGAGTCTCGGGTGACATGATTGGAGCGACTAACGAGGTGTCAAGGGCGACCACCTTAGTTCTATTGGCAGGTGTTTCCTTGCTTTGAAAATCCCAGCGCTCATAATGGCTGGCGGCAAAGGGAAGAGAATGGATCTCACCGTTGAAAAGCCGCTACTCGAATTCCTGGACAAACCCCTCATAGATTGGGTTCTTAGCGCCGTTAAGGCAGCCAAGAAGATTTCGAACGCCTATGTTGTAACAAGCCCCAATACACCGATGACTACAGAGAAGTGTGTCAGGGAAGGTTGGAGAATAATCAAGACTGATGGCAAAGGTTACCATGAGGATTTGAAACAAGCCATTGTCAAAGGCGGTTTCCGCGGCCCTGTTTTGATAATGCCATCTGACGTACCCGCTTTGACAGGAGAGGCACTTGACAAGATTATTGCGGCTCATGAGAAGAATAGGAAAGATGCCTTGGCAGTTTTTGTTCCGATACAGAAGCGTGAGGAGTTAGGGCTTTCTGTTTCGTCGACAGACGAATTCCAGGGAGTAGAATATGCAGTGTCTGGAGTCAACGTAATAGAGTCTAGGAGAATTCTTTCAGAAGGAAAAATCGAGACCGAGGCAATAGTGACCGACGAAGTTGAATTGCTGCTAAACATCAACACTCTGAAGGATTTGAAGATCGCTGAAAAGATAATGCAACAGGAAATAAAACAAGAATAGGCCATTTTGACCCAATCTTACTTTTCCCAAACCGCCCGCCATTTTTTGGACCCTAATTCTTAATAGGTGTCGTAGTGAAAAGTCCGAACATAAGATGGATTTGGCAAAGGCGGGCAGCAGGATAAAGGGGACATAAGGATGCGGCGAGTCAACGCGATAGCTTTCGTAAACAATTTTGTCTCGGGTGCACTAACACTTTTGATACCGCTCCTGCTCTTAGAGAGGAACCTGGATTTGACCCAGATAGGTGTAGTTTTGTCTGTTCTGCCGATTGTTTTCTTAATTGTTCGGCTTCTTCTTGCTGCATTTGCGGACCGCGTAGGATGGTCGCATATTTTTCTCTTGGTCAATTGGCCGGCGAACATACTCTCGACTCTCGTCTACTTTGTGGCATCGTCTCTTCCGGCTTTTCTTGCAGGCAAGGTCATGGAAGGGTTCCGAGACGCATCATATTGGGCTGTAAACCGAACGGCGATTTTTCACTTGTCTCCTAATCAAGAAGGGCGGGAAGCAACAAGAAACAACGCAGTCATATGGCTCGCTACGGCAGTTGGCAGTGCAGCGGCAGGCCTGGGCATCGCCTATTTGGGCTTCTCATCAACAATACTCTTTTTGATGTTGGCGTCTTTGGCAGTGGGACTTCCTGCATTGATGCTGTGGAAAGCCGGAGGTAGCCACCCGAAACGAGAGACCAAACGCGTTCTGACCCTGCTCAGTCCAAGAGGGAAGGGGAGGACTTTTTGGTGGGTTTCCGTAGCCCTCATGTTCAACAGTCTCGCAACGTACCCGTTGTTAACGCTTCTTCTGCCCGTCTTCATGGATCAACAGATGGGATACAGCTACAGTCTAATCGGTTTGCTCTTTATGCTCTACAATTTAATCGCGTCGGTTACGACCTTCATTACTCTAAAGACCGCCCTCACGCTGAGACGCGCTGCTATTCAAAGCCTGATTGCGGTGGCATCATCAATCTTCTTGGCTGAGGCAGGGATGTTTTTTCCTGCGCTGTTTCTTGCTCTTGCGTTTGTCCGCGGATTCAGCGTCGCATTCTTTGAACATAGCGTTGCCAAAGTGGCGAAAAACAGCAAGAATATCTCGGTCGATATTGGCTGGCTTCACGTGCCCATGAGGTTAGCTGAGTTTGCGTCTGTTTTAACAGCTGGATACGCAGCACAAAGCATAGGGTACACACCGGTTTTTGCAGCAACAGGTATCTTTTTCGTGGTTTTTTCATTCATGTCTCTCAACTCAATAAGCCGTGGATTACGACGCGAGAGCAACCCGTGACATAGTCATAGGCTCTTTGGAGAAACTGCTGTAATTCTGAACCGGCAGCAAACAAGACTGCTTCTGGGAGAAATCTTTAACATAGTCACGTAACCATTCTACTATCTCGTTTGCCGCATCGAGGAATATCAGATGAGCCTGCTAAGTCATGACAGCTTTTGGAATGCAGTTGTGACTCTGCCTATGACTAGAAAGATGCTTGAGCTAACACTAAGCAAATGCGATTCCTGCGGCAGAACTGTGCTTGATTCTGCTTTGGATGACTACGTCGGAAGAGGAGAAAAGCAATGCAGTAAGTGCAGCGTTCTTTACTCTCGAATTATCGAGTTTTGGATAGAGTTTCTTCGAAGAAGTTTGAATGTCAGCAAAGAGAAAGCAAGGAAGCTCCTTTCTGACAGGTATGCGAGAAGAGCTGTAGCTAATCTGGCAAAAACCTTCGCTTACATAGGCATTAAGAAACCACTCAGTATTTACGCGCCGTTCCTCGTGGTTTGGGACTTCACGCACAAATGCAATCTGAAATGCAGGCATTGCTACTCAGACAGCGGAGCAACGCGAGAAAGTGAACTCAACACGAAAGAGGCACTTGAAGTTGTCGATCAATTGGCAGATGCCGGGGTGACGGCGCTTGCTTTCTCGGGAGGCGAACCTCTGACCAGAGAAGACTTCTTTCAGGTTGCCATCCATGCGGTGAGCCGTGGATTATACGTTTCTTTAGCCACAAATGGCACATTACTGACGAAAGAAAACGTGAGAAGACTCAAGGAGACTGGAGTAAATTACGTTGAAGTCAGCATAGACGGAGCTACCGCAAATTCGCATGACGAATTCCGGGGAGTTCCGGGGGCATTCGCCAAAGCCATGGAGGGACTCAAGAACTGCGCAGAAGAAGACTTGTGCATTTGCATGGCAACCACAGCAACAAAGAATAATCTGGCTGAAATGCCAGCGATCCTGGATCTAGCGGAGGAAATCGGAGCGGAACGTTTTACATACTTCAACTT
>CAZWBY010000021.1:10940-17316 GCA_964632825.1 uncultured Candidatus Bathyarchaeia archaeon | reverse complement strand
GAGAAGCGAAGCGTTTGGAGAATGGGCAAAGACGCGTTCAAGAACAAGTTCTTCGTGGTAGCAGAAATAGTATCGGCAATTGCAACTTTGGCAATATGCTACATACCAATAACTCAGCAACTGTTTCACTTGAGTGCATTAAGCCTGACAGATTTGTCTTATGTTGCAGCGATATCTGGATTAGCACTTTTGGTCTTGCCAGAAATCACTATGAACAAGCCATTGTGGAAATGGAAGTAACCAATAGAAAAACTTAAAATGCCAAATGACTCAGAAAAGGAGTTCTTAACCAAGAAAGCGTGAGAAGCATGAGTGAGAAACTAGCAAATCCCGCACCTTTGGGACTTTTAGGATTCGGACTGACAACAGTTCTGCTGAATTTGCACAACGCTGGCTTGTTCCCGTTGGATACGATGATATTGGCGATGGGCATAGCGTACGGTGGTCTGGCACAGGTTATCGTCGGAATCATGGAGTTCAGGAAGGGAAATACATTTGGGACCGTTGCATTCACTTCCTACGGGCTGTTCTGGTGGTCTCTGGTTGCTCTACTCCTTCTACCTAAGACGCCTTTCCTGGTTGGACTTAATGCACCGACGAACGTAGCGATGGCTGCATACTTTTTCATGTGGGGGCTTTTCACACTGGCAATGTTCTTCGGGACGTTGAAGAAGAACCGTGGACTGCAATTTGTATTTGCGAGTCTGGCTGTTTTGTTTTTCCTGCTAGTGGCAAGAGAACTGACATCAAACCCGACTATCGCAACGCTAACTGGCATCGAAGGAATCATCTGCGGATTAAGCGCTGTCTATTTGGGCTTGGCCGAAGTGCTGAACGAGACTATCGGAAAAACGGTGATGCCCATCGGTCCAATGAACTGAGCCTATTCATCCTCAACCTTTTTTTTGAGAAAACCTGTTCCGTAGAATTTGCCCTCTGCGAATTCACGGAGCCTATGAAACTGCCGAAAACTCAGGTTCCTCAGAGAGCCTTACTCTTCTATCTTTTCTTTCTCAGATCTGCGTCTATTTCTTCTCCACTAAGAAGAACACGGAGAGATTTTACTTCGTCTCTCAACATGTTGATTTCGCTTTCCAACGCTTTTGCCTTTGCATCTGCCATCCGCTTCAACTCCTCAATTTCCAACAGCAGGTTCTTGCGTTCTGTTTCCAATGCCCGAATTCGCTCAACTGTACTCTTGAAGCTGCTCATGAATACTCCGTCCTTTGCCTGCTTGAAATTCGTCACTTAAACACTTAAGACTTATGCAACCAAGACCTGTTTCTAAACATCGAAAAGGCGAATGCGACTGACCGGAACAGAGCCAAATAGGAAAGCGAACCCCACCTTCTTGGTGCAGTTTTTATATTAGAAACCGCAATAACAAAATGCGTTCTAGTTCACCATAGTCGGACTGTGTCTTTGGATGAGGAAGACGATATTCAAGAAACTCGAAGCGCAAGGTTTGATTGCAAACTATAATCGCCTCCGAAAAAACCTTCCACCTCAGCTTCCTGAACGCGTCTTCATTCAAGACGAGACTTTTAGAGAAGGAATTAAGACCCCAACTGTGTTTCTAACGTACGTTGAGAAAGTGAAACTTGCAAAATTGATGGATGAGACCGGAATATCTGTAATTAACATTGGCTTTCCCAGTGTCTCCAGCGAAGAAAAGCTAAGCTGCAGAAAAATAGTAAATGAGAGCTTTCAACAGGCAAAACTGATAGCTTCTGCGGCACCCGCTAAGAACAGCGTAATGGCATGTATGGAGTGCGGTCTCAAATCAATATCAATAGAAACCCCTTTCAACGAACTTAACCTCCAATACAGGCTGAAAACTACAAAAGACGAGGTACTCAAGAGCACAGTCGAGAGCATTGAATATGCTAAAGACCATGGCGCCACCGTAGACTTTGTCCTGAAAGATGGTTCACGAACACCACTCGAAGAGATAACAAAAATATGCCTCGCTGCAATCAGGGCAGGCGCGACCAGAATTGTGATCGCAGATACAGTGGGTTTCCTTAGACCACTATCAATGCGGTATCTGATAGCACATGTCAGAGAGAGTCTTCCAGACCAGCTTGGGAAGAAAGTGGCGCTTGGGGCTCACTGTCACAATGATTTCGGTTTAGCAACAGCCAACACCCTTGCAGCGGTTGAGGAGGGCGCAAGCTACCTTCACACTAGTCTAGTCGGCTTTGGTGAACGCGCTGGAATTGCGCCCTTTGAAGAGGTCGTGGCAGCAATTGAGTTGCTGTACAATCTTGACACGGGTGTCGACCTGGGCAAGGTCTACAGGCTTGGGCAGCTAGCTGAAAAAGCCTTTGCAATGCCGATTCAGTTTCACAAACCAATAATCGGCGAGAACATCTTCACGCATGAAGTTGACGAGGAAGTGGAGAAGGTGCGTGCGCAACCTTTGCTTTCTGAACCCTTTCCGCCCGAGATAATCGGAAGAGAAACGAAACTCTTTGTGGGAAGGAATACCGGACAGACTCTTATCCAGAAGATTGTTGAGCAGGCTGGAATCCGGGCTTCACCCCGCCAAATGGACGAACTCTTCAGGCACATCAAGGGCTCGCAAGAGAGCTTAGATAAAGGAGAGGCTCAGATGACTTACTACCAGGTAAAGAAGTTGATGAAGGAATTGCAGCAGGGTTACACAATGGACGAATTCTGGCGCTTAGTCGAACAGATAACTCGTCAGAGACCCAAACTGCCTCAAACGGGGAAAAATGGACAATCAGACACAACGTAGACTTCTACAATTCCAACTCTTTTCTTGTTTCTGCTATCTCGTTCTTGGTTAGCCCCCGAGGATAGTTGTAGATAGGGCCTCTTGGCTTCTCATTATAGAACGGACGATTGCAGTCGGGGCACCCCGAAGTGAGGAACGGCTCTCCACTCTCTGTGACTCTGACAAGCAATGTTTTGGGGGCTCCAAAGTCGACTATTCTACCATCTTCGTCAAAACTAATGTCGCCGCTTCGAGCAATACCGTTCGCAATTAAATACCTGGCCATTTGCACTCGTCTGTATGCATCAACCTTCGGCTGTGCAAATGAAGCCCGCGCAGTCCCCACAACTGGAGTGAACGCAAAAAGAGCCGGCAACACTCCCCAATCCACGCATTTCTGTATTAAAGCCACAGCTTCGCTCTCGGTTTCATCCAACCCAATTATCAGATGGGTGCTCACATTTCCTTCACCAAAGGCGCCGATGGCTACCTGCAGCAGCCTTAGCTGGTCTTCCCACCTGTAAGGTCCATCGACTGCTGCGCCCTTGACCTTGCAGAACAATTCTTCAGTTGCTGCATCGAGGGCTATTCCGATTCGGTCAACACCAGCTCTATAAAGACGCCACAGGTTCTTGCTGTTTAGAGGTTGGCACGAGACCGAAATCGGTACCCTGAACTGTTTTTTCAGTTGTTCAACAACGGCGCAAATGTCGTCGAAGACTTCAGGGTAATTCAGGGCTTGAACGCAAACTCGTTTTAACTTCTTACTCTCAACAGCCTTGCTTAGTCTCTTCAAGACATCTGCTGTCGAAAAGACTGGCCACGTGACTCTAGAGAGCAATTCTGCATTGCTTTGACTGCTGCGAGCTTGAGGACAGAAGGTACAGTTGGCTCTGCATTTGCCTGTTCTGTAGGTCATCAGATAGGCAGTCGTTGGTTCAGCATCTAGCTTGCCTTTCAACAGCTCCAGAACAATTGCCGAACCAACTGAGACTCGGATTTGCCGAGGCAGACTCACGTCATTGGAAATGTCTGTGTCCGACGGCACTTCACCCAACGAATCTCACCTGGTTCGCGAATGCATAATCGCGATTCGCTATATTAGGTTTGGAACCTGCGCTTCAAACCTTACTTGCTCGCCGAGAAATTTCTATCAGTTCTAGCAGAGCAGAAAAAGGAAGTTAGATTAAAATCCACGGTTTGGCTGGCAGTCTATCCCGGCATGATTGAAGCAGAAATCCTAGCCTTGAACTCGTTGTATTTCTGTTGAATTACTGCTTTTGCCTGTTCTATTTCTTCACTTATTCTTAGTCTCGACTCGGGGACGAGGTCTTTGTCCTTGGCAGATTCACGCTCGAGCTTTTCCAGATTCTCCTCGGCAGAACGACGCATTTCCTCGTTTTTCTTCAGAGATTCAGCCTTCAGTTTTTCCATTTTGGCGAAGTCGTCGCGTATTTCATTAGCCATCTTGCTGGCTTTTTCCTTGATCTTGACCACTTTCTCGGAAAACTCGCGTTCAGACGGTCCTCCCACTTCAATCACCAATGAGTCTATTGGTGGGCAACAACACTTAATCTTTTCCTAATTCTCCCGAAATGTATTGCCAAAATCTTCCTTTCGCTTGAAGCGTAAAGAAAAAAGAGATGGGGACAGATTGAAAACTTTTTGCTTACTTCTCTTTTGCTTCTACGACTTTGGCTATGGGCGCGTTCTTCTTGACTGATTCTATGCCGCTGGTGCATCCTTCTTTGGATGCGTAGGCTTCGCTTGTGGCTATGATTTCTCCGTTGGCTGCTTTCAATCTGAACCTGAATTTTCCTTTCTTATCTGCATACCATTCGAATACTGGTTCGGGCATTAATTCACCTAATTTTGTGTCTATTGTCTCGCCTTATAAGCTTGTTGCCCTTTCTTCATTAGTCTGCATCTTCTTTTGCGCTGATGTGCCAACGGACCGATTTTTTGTTACATTCCGGGCATAGACGGATCCGTTTGCTTCGTTTTTTGTTTTCCGTGTATCTTTTGCCTCATTTTGCATCGCGCAATGCGGGATATTAGCAATTACTGCATATCAACAACGACAATTATTACCACAAATTCACAAATGCTTTATCAAAAAACCGCCGTTTGACAATCGTTGATGCAGGTAATGCCAAAATCCAAACTTGAACTCTACGAGGTCCTACTAAACGCGTTGGTTGAAAGATACTTAACCATTGACAGCTTAGCCTACGAATGCGGCATGAATTGTGTTTTGGTGAGCAAACGATTAGACTTCCTAATCACGAACGGCTTGGTTAAGGAAAACCATTGCAGCAAGAAGGTTCTCTATTCACTGACCACCAGAGGCGCTGCTATATGCAAAACCTTCGCGATCACAAAGCGGCTTGAGAAGATGAAAACAACAATCGCAATAATCGATGAGGCATTGCATACACTCCCTGTCTTGCCGGACACAGAGAAGAAGCAAAGACGGACACGCCACAACGAAAGCTATTAAGTAGTCAGAAGGTTCTATCAAAGAACAACATGGCTGACCTCACACCCGAATCAATCTGGAAAAAAGACAAGAGTGAAATCCAGAAGCTAATCAACACAGGAGTTTTCACACGCAAACCGAAGAAAGTCTATTTCTACGTCCCTAGCTTCACAGACTACAAGAGTCGCCATTTCCATTCCTCTCTGAATCATTTTCCAACTCTTTCAATTACGGGTGACGCTTGCGCCCTGAACTGCAGACACTGTGGCAGCAAAGTCCTAAAATCGATGACTGCAACGGCAACACCATCCCTACTCTATGAAGCTGCGAAGAATCTGAAGAAGAAAGGCGGAGTGGGCTGCCTAGTCAGCGGCGGCTGCTCACTCGACGGCTCAGTGCCTCTGAAACCCTTCATTTCCAGCATAGCGCGGATAAAGCGAGAGCTCGGTCTTACTGTCATGGTTCACACCGGAATACTGGATTATGACACGGCGAGAGAGCTGAAAAAAGCAGGAATTGATGCGGCATTAATTGACATTATTGGCTCTGATAGAACGATAAGGCGGATTTGCAACTTGGATGTTACGACTGAAAACTACGAACAGTCGCTCAAAGCGATGAGCACGGTGGGTCTGAGCTTTGTTCCCCATGTTATTGTCGGTCTTGAAAATGGGAAATTGGATGGAGAATTTCAAGCTCTGAGAATGATCTCAAGGTATACTCCTTCAGCCATTGTCATAATTGCCTTCATGCCAATACCTGGGACAGAAATGGCGAGTGTGAGCCCTCCACAACCAAGTGACATAGCCAAAATTACCGCAATCGCGCGCTTGATGTTTCCTAACATACGACTGGCGTTGGGCTGCATGAGACCGAAGGGCAGAAGCAGAAAAGAAACGGATGTTTTAGCCCTTAAGGCGGGCGTCGACGCGATCGCTTTTCCAAGTCAGGAAGCTGTCGAATTTGCGGAAAAACAGGGATACGAATTGTCTTTTTCTCCCTACTGCTGCGCTCAGATATATCAAGGGGGCAACAAAGAATTTCGAACCTAGAGCGGAATAGTTTCACGTGCGGAACTGCTCAACGTTCTCCTACGGCGTGTCTTCCTTAGTCATCTTGATTGCGAAGAATGCAACCCACACTGCGCCCGCCAGTGC
>CAZWBY010000021.1:0-10840 GCA_964632825.1 uncultured Candidatus Bathyarchaeia archaeon | reverse complement strand
CTCACATCCTAGAACTGCTTCACGGTTGCAGGCTCTAAAGCTTTGCGCTCTGAGGAACATTGTACCTTTTTGTTTCGGTTGCCAAAGACCGAGAGGAAAACACCATTATCAACTAGGTTTGAAGCAGTATCTTGACCATTGCGGCCAGGTTTGCGAAGTAGCACATGTGCCGAAGTCGATGGTGAGTGACATTCCAATTGCCAGTTTATTTTTCTCTACGCCGTTGATCATTCCTGGCAAGCGTAAACCATTTTCGAGCTGCACAATACCGACAACATAAGGCGCTAACGCTTGGAACTGGGCTGGCGCGATGTGAATAACGGTATAGGTTAGTAGCTTTCCTTTTCCTGAGACTTCAACCCACTCGAAATCCTGCGAGAAGCAGTTGTCGCACAACGGTCTTGGCGGAAGGTGAGTCTTGCCACATTTTCTGCATTTTCCAGCCATAAGCTTGTTCTGCTGCATAAACTTGTAGAACTGTTCAATCGTGAAGGGCTCCGTGCTCATGCTTAGTCACTCCTGTAAATATGGACAGCCGCCGTTGCGCCTGAACCGCCAATATTATGAGTCAGTCCTATTTGGGCTTCTTCTACTTGACGTCTCTCTGCTTGCCCCGTTAGCTGCAAGTACATTTCGTATGCTTGCGCTGTTCCAGTTGCACCCACTGGGTGACCCTTAGCTTTCAAACCTCCGCTCGTGTTGATTGGCAGTCTTCCTCCCAAGCGGGTTTCGTTACTCTCGGCGAGCTTTCCCCCATTGCCTGGTTTGCAGAAGCCCAAATCTTCGTAAGCCATTAGCTCCGCAAAAGTGAAACAGTCATGAACTTCAGCAAACTGTATGTCTTTCGGACCGATTCCAGCCATGCCATAGGCAGTTTTAGCAGCAAGTTTGGCTGACGAAAGCGAGGTAAGAGTTTTTCTCTCGTATAAGCCTATGGTGTCGCTGGCTTGCCCACTCCCCACAACGTGAACGGGCATGTCCGTAAGCTTCCTCGCCAACTCAGGTTTTGCCAGAATAACGCAGCTTCCGCCGTCTGTAATCAGAGAACAGTCAAAGATCTTGAACGGTGACGCTACCATGCGTGAAGTCAAGACGTTCTCAAGCGTAATCTCTTTCTGCATATGTGCCTTTGGATTTAGGCTGCCATGGAAATGGTTCTTCACAGCAACCACTGCCATTTGTCGTTCGGTTGTGCCATATTCATGCATGTGAGCAGTAGCCATCAACGCGAACAAGCCTGGAAAAGTTATGCCGTGCCACTGTTCAAAAGGATAATCTGAAGCCATGCCCAAGTATTCGGTAACCTCGGCTGTAGTCCTGTGAGTCATTTTCTCAGCGCCACCGACCAAGACAACGTCTGCTAACCCTGAGAGCACGGCATAAATCCCTGATCGCAAGGCTGCCCCAGATGAAGCGCAGGCAGCTTCGGTTCTAGTGGCTGGTATGCTAAGCAACCCAGCCCAATCGGCAGCCGCAGCGCCCATATGTCCCTGATGCTCGTAGGATTCACCCATATGTCCAATGAACATGGCACCTATGTCTTTCTTAGGGTCGAGCTTCGGACACCGGTCAAAAGCCTCCTTGACTGCAATCGCAAAGATTTCTCTAGCGTACAGACCCTCGTGCTTTCCGAACTTTGACAGGCCTGCGCTAACAATGGAAACGAGAGGTCTTCCCTTCAAAACTCTACACGCCTCTTCCTGTTATCTTGTGCGTTGCAGTTTAAAAACCATGCCAGCTTTTTTCTTAAACGCCGGAAGCCTCAGTGGATTCTAAGGTTGCCATGTCGGGAACAAAGTCTTTTAAAAGCCTATTGATGTCAGTATCCTGCAAGTGATTTTGGTGTCTGAGGGGGCTCAAGGGGCAAAGGGTACGTTCAGGGACTTGCTAAGAGCTTCCTTGGTCAGAGGCTCCATAAAACTCGGGATTTTGGTGACGGTTGTTGCAATAGTCCTCATTTGGCTCCTGAAGGTCTTCAACGTCGCTGCGACTCCTTTGTTCTCGGATATGGGAACATTCTTCGCGAACTATGGTCTAATCGGCATCTTCATCGTAACTGTGTTGGCTGGAACGATAGTGCCTCTGGGAAGCCCCGCGCTGGTGGCGGCTGCATCCATGTTCGTTGATCCGGTGCCTTTGATTTTGGCCGCTTCATTTGGTTTCACAACCGGGATGGCGATAAACTACGTTTTGGCTTACCGGCTTGGAAGACCATACGTGGAAAAAAGGATGTCAGCGGAACATTTTGATGAGATGGCTCGTCTCTGGGGCAAGTGGGGTCTAGTAATTTACGTGATTTTTGGGCTCACGCCTGTTTTGCCCGTCGAGCTGCTTTCATTCATCTGCGGGCTATTTAAAACGCGCGTGTCAACGTTTCTGTTGCTGAGCTTTTTTCCCAGACTCGTGGTTTTCACTGTTGTTGCCTACTTTGGAAAGTACATTGGTCTGTGGATAGGCATCTAGTGAGGAGTTCCAGTAATCGTTGAAAACTAGCGCTTGATGGCAGTGGACATGCGCACATTTTAATTACCAGAACAGGATATCTCCATTCACACTGGAGAATGATGAATCATGGTCTCTCTTCGTGCTCTTGCACCGTCATTAACCCGAATCACAATCGCTGGCGCTATTGGCGCAGCACTTCACGTGGGTCAAGGTAACTGTGATCTTATAGACGCTAAAGCCGTGGAGTTTTCAAGGGCAGTGTTGGCTCAGACAGACATTGAAGGTGAAGTCATCTGCTGCGAGGGTCCAAAGGACCATGCCCCTGCATTCATGATTCGAGAAAAAGTCGGCACGGGTCGAGGTCCGAAAGTCGAGTTTGTTGTCGACCCAGTGGACGGAACCACAGCCGCTAGCAAGGGGCGCAAAGACGCAATATCTGCCTTGGCGTGTGCGCCAGCCGGCTGTTTTCAAGTTCTACCAGATGATGGATACTACTTCAAGGTAGCGACTGACGGCAGCTCGATGGGTAAGATTAGTCTGGATATGAGTTTGGAACAGATAGTGCGCACCGTGGCCCGTGAGAAGGGGCTGCCAATTGGAAAGTTTACTGTAATAATGCTCGAGCGGGAACGGCACGATGTAATGTTGTCAATCCTGAGAAAGCTTGGGGTGCGAATAATCCTCATACCTGATGGAGACATAGCGGGTGCAGTTGTTTCTTGCATTCCAGAGTCAGGCGTTGATCTTCTAGTAGGGGCTGGAGCAGGACCAGAAGCGACCATAGCAGCAACTGCAGTGAAGTGTTTAGGCGGAACAATGCTCGTTAAAGTTTGGAAAGACAAGAAAGATGATCCGTACCGTCCTGACAGGCTGAAGCAGGTTGGAATTGATGTTAACAAGACTTACACCGAAGACGAGCTAGCTAGGGGTAAGGAACTTGTTTTCGCCGCCTCAGGCATAACCAAGGGTGAGCTTCTGGATGGCGTGCGTTTGGTTCCTGAAGGCGCAATTGTGCAATCTATATGCATGCGCTTGCCGAGCGGTACCATTGAAAGGGCAGAAACTGAACTGCACTTCAAGAAGCACCCAATCTACCAGCAGTTCCTGTAGCGGAAAACTGACCTCTTTCCGGATTTGACAGTCAAGATCGCATGCCAGGAGAGCAGAAACCTCTAGAGCGGACACATTATTTCCGCTTCGGCTAGCGGCCAGCAGACAGGATCATTGGATACATCTCTTTGTTCACATATTCTACGTACTTGTTTTTGTCGGCTGAGTTGAAAATAGTCACGGAAGCGTCTCGCGTCACGCCAACCACATATCCTGTCTCTTTGGAACGGGCTACGACATACCAGAGGTCACCGTGTTTCGTATAGTCCTCAAACAGCGATGCGTTGATTAGGTCGGGTCCGTAAAGGGATAATTTGTTGACGTTTGGGATGTCTACGTTGTCAAAGAAAGTTATCTTCGTGTCTTCGGGATTCTTCAGGTGGAACTCACGCAGAGTCTCGGGGGGAATGCGCGCTTCAAGTATGCTTCCGACTTTTTCGAAGAGTAGTTCGCTTAGTTTGTTGGCGATGAAGTTGGCAACAGCTTTCTTCTCCACAACGGTCAGGAAAACCGTGTCTTCAGCCTGTGCGAAATTGAAGAGAGCTTCTACCGTTCTTGGCAGAGGCGCGGTCTTTCCTCTGTGAAAAACGTGGAGAACGTAATCATGTGAGTATATGCCAGTCAGCGAGTTGTTCTTAGGCAGGAGTCCGACAACTTCGCTTACGATTTCGAAACTATAGTCACCTTCCTCATATGTTTCCTCTGTTCGGTATCCATCCAGTTTGCCTGCAATTTCTGATATTGATAGAGTCTGTGAGAGTTTGAAGATTTTTCCTGCAACAACCAATCCGAATGCCCCGCGATAGAGGAAGAAAGCCGCTGCTTATGAAATTTTGCTTGGAACTCAATTATCTTAATGCAGTGAGAGATTGAACGAAGTGCTCAATTCTGTCGCAAAACTCCTATTATTTGCTAACTTGGTTTGAGTTGAAGCATGCCTAATTGGTTAAATAATAGTTTTTAGCCTAATAACGCTCTCCGGGCTAAGGGAAAATCACAGGAATGCTAATTCAAGAAGTCATCCTTGAGAATTTCATGAGTTATGAATACGCTAGGGTACCGCTCAAACCCGGAGTCAACGTGATTGGCGGACCCAACGGCGCAGGAAAATCATCGCTTCTATTGGCGATTTCAGTTGCCTTGGGTCAATCATATACGGAACGCTCTAAAAAACTAAGCAACCTTATTCGGTGGGGCAAAGACCAAGCCAGAGTAACGATAATTCTAGACAACAGCAAGCGCGGAGGCAAGAGACCCGTGCCCCGATACAGCAAAGATCAACTCTTTCTCACACGAGTCATCAGAAAAGATGGCAAGTACTGGTTTGAACTTGAAAACCGCGCAGCCACAAAGCAAGATGTAGAACGTCTTCTAGGGAAATTTGGCGTAGATCCAGACAACATGCTCATCATCATGCACCAAAACATGGTTGAGCAGTTCACTGTGCTCTCAAACATTGAGAAACTGCGTATGGTTGAAGCCGCAGTCGGTTTGGAGCCGTTTCGGGAAAACGTTTTGCAGGCACAGCAAAAGCTCACGAGAATTCTGAGCCAGGAAGAATCAGTCGGGAAACTGCTCGAGTCCGCGGAACAGACGCTGAGCTATTGGCGAGAGCAGTACGAGAAGTACCAGGAGAAGAAGCAACTACAGACAAAACGGCGCTTCTTGGATCGTGAACTCGCCTGGGCAGAGGTTGAACGCAAAGAGAGCTTGGCTAGAGCTCTAGAAACCAGCAGAGACAGGGAGCAAAAAAACCTCAGCCGAATTGACACCGATATGGAAACTGAATTGGGCAATCTGCAAAACCAGCAGAAACAACAGCGGGGACTCAAACAAGAGGCCAGAACAGTCTTCAAAGAACGTTTGAACCTTGAACGGGGAATGGCTGAGAATGAATCCGCAGTCAGTCTATTTCGTGAACTTCTCAAGGAGACCCAAATTCTGGAAGCCCAGATTCAGACCAACAGAGACTTTAAGCTGCTTAGAAGCGAAAACCTCAGAGATCTCGTGGAAACCTCAAAAGGAAATATCCAGAAGTTAGATTCGCAGGTCAAAGAAAACCAATCGAGACTTCAGGGTATAGAGGAATCAACCGAAAAGGCTTCTAGCCAGGTCACAGAACATCGTATTCAGCTTGCATTGCTCGAATTCCAAAGAGAAAGCGCATCAACCCAGCTTGAAAGCATTGAATCATCGCTGAAAGACGCCAAAGCAAACATTGCTACAGTAGCAGCAAAGGCAGAACTGCTAGGTCCAAGAATCGCAGTCATCAAGAGCGCAGCTGAAATCCAAGACGAAATGCGACTGACTGACGGGCATCTAGCTGCACTTGCGGATGTTTCCGAGGACATAGAGCGAATGTACGAGTCATATTCAAAACTGTACCTCGAACTCAAAGAGAAAGCGCAATTAGTGGCGGAAAACAGGGAGAAAACCCTCGAAGAAGTCAAGATCAGAATGCAGTCTTGGCGAACCGTGATGCAGAACTTGATAGAACGCGTGAACCTCGAATACCAGCGAATCATGGGTCAGACTCTAGCCAACGGTGAAGTACATTTGGCAAACGCCAACGAAATAGAGATGGCAGGATTAGAGATTCTCGTTGGCTTTAAGGGCAGCAGACCTGTTGCGTTAGATTCTCACACTCAGAGCGGTGGAGAGAGAACAACGGCCACAATGAGTTTTCTGTTGGCTCTGCAACAGCATGTCATGTCTCCATTTCGTGCTGTGGACGAGTATGACATTCACATGGATCCGAAGAACCGCGAGATGATAGCGCAAATGCTTCTTTCGGTGATAAAGGAAGCCTCAGCTCAGTACATCGTAATCACGCCGAGTCAAATAACATTCGCTCAGGACAATGCACACATCATCACGGTGCAGAATGTTGAGGGAAAATCAGTAGTCAGCGAGGTTGCATAGTGCAGGCAGCTAAGGACCAGAAGATGGGCAGGGAGAAGCTTCGACGTGTGATAGAGATGTGTTTGGCGATTGAGGCGCACGCTGTGGATCCTTTTCTGTTGGAAGTTGACGACATCATAACAGTGGTTAAGGAGTATTTTCCGAATTGGGAGAAGCCCGAGGACCTGAACCTTGATGCCGAAACAATTCATCACTTGGCTTCCGTTGTGAAGCTTCAAAGCGAGTGGGTGAAGCACCGTTCTACTTCGCTCTACGCTGACCCGTTTCTGCTCGAAGAAAAGATTATGCAGACGACCAAGGAAGATTTGTTGGGCGTTTTTCTTCAGGCATGGCATCCTGTGATTGAGATGGAACAGATAAGTCTCCACAGCTTAAGAGAGGCCTTGCGGTATTGGGAGACTCTTGTTCCCCTCAAAGAGAGATGGCAAGAAATAGATCTGACAGAAGTGGGCACTGGAAAGACTACTAGGGACGAGCTGATCAAGCAGCGCATCTTGAGCGACAAGGTATTCTCGGAAGAGCTTGAGGGCTTCTGGATGACGCTGAAAGAAGTGGTTGCAAAAAAAGGGCACGATGACAAGATTTTGTACTGGGACTTTATAGGCGCGGAAACATACGAGGAAGCAGTGCAGCGTGCGTTCCTGACGAGCTTTCTGATAACCTACGGCTACGCAACGCTGGAAATTGACGCTCTCGAAGAAACGACATTCATAAAACCATTTGTGAAACCAATTGCAAGAATCGCTACACAACAGTCAGTATCTATTCCTATTTCGGTGTCGCACGAAAGCTGGCAGAAATGGAAACGGGGCGAACTGGATTGAGCAAACGAAAAGGTGTCTACGCAGCCAAGGTCAAACGTGCAACACATATGCTTTTTTACAGGCGCCACCAGAAGCCCGGCGTCAAAGGCTGGGAGCTGCACAAGTCCCTGGGCGCAGACTACCCCAAAGTGCTCGATGTTCTAGATGACTACTTGAAGCCTCTGGACATGCAGGTCAAAACCGTCTTTGAAGAAGAGAAACAACCCGCGGAGAAACCTTCGCTTGAGGAGCTTGACAAAGCCAGGTTCTATGTGACTCTGCGCGGTGACTTAACTCCAAAAGAATCCAAGATGATCGGGTGGCGCATCGACGATTTGGCAGGATTGGCAATAACGATTTCGTACATTATCAGCAAGAAGGGGCAAGTGCCGAGAAAAGACGTCGAAGACTTGCTGGGTGAGAAAATCCCTGGCTGGAAGGTTGGAATAAACATAGATCGGTACATACGCTATGGCTACCTGTCACAGGATGACAATCAGCAGCTGTACTTGGACTGGAGAACAAGGGCAGAGGTTGATCAGCGAGCCTTGATTGATATGCTTCTGAATGCTGAAAAGCAAACAAAGCTGCAGTTAGAGACGCAAGAGGGCGAAGACGAACAGCAAAATCCAGAAGAACTCTAGCGCCTGTGCAGCATTTTCAGAAATGAGATGTCTTCCTTTCGTAGTCACGGATTCATTTGGTTCAAATGGGTTCTATGTGAACCGTTACAATGGTTTTGGCGAACCTTTCTTTGATTTCCTTCTCTATTGCTGAAGCAAATCCGTGCGCTTCGGAGATCGTAATCTCCTTCGTGAAACAGCAAGTCAGGTTTATGTATCGTTTTCCGGCAGCCACGTAGGTTAAAACCTTTTCGACCTTCAGGCTTGGTGACAGTCCATCGGCGACTTTGCCAACAATCTTGTTCAATTCGTTCTCGTTTATATCGACAGATTTGACTTCGCCGCTGTATGGCTCAACATGAACGGTGACGTGTTCGAGTTGCTTTATGCCTCTGTGTACGCTGGTCTCGATGTCCTCGGCTATTTCATGCGCCTTTTCGACTGAAAGGGAAGGATCAACAATTGCATGAAGTGTCACGTAGAGTTTCCCGCTCGCATATACTGTCTCGATTTCGTGCACTTCTCGAACGTCGTTCACAGTGGCGAGTCTCTCAATGAGCTGTTCGATTTGGGTTCCTTTTTCGCCTGGTTCAATATGTATGGTTGAATCGACATTCCCAAAAACCTTTGTAAAGTTTGCCTCAATCCTCGACGCCAAGCCATGTGCTTCGTCCAAGCTCATGCCTTCTTGCACCTGAATCGTGGCTTCAATGAAGTGTTTTGCACCCACTTTTCTGGCGCGTAGGTTCTTAGTCTTGAATACTCCCGCTTCCGAGCTGATTTCTTGTTTGATCTTCTTTGTCATGTCTCTTGAGGCGGTGTCGCTGAGCTCCATTATGTTGGTTCTGACTAGTCCAACGCTGAGGTAGCTTAGCAATATGCTTAGGGCGATGGATGCCACAGAGTCGCCCCAGTATATGCCCGCTGCGACAGCTAGTCCGAAGCCTATGAAAGCTATCACTGTCGAGCTGAGGTCAGCTAGCGCGTGATAGAATCCGACTTTTACGGTTGAGGAATCGCCTTTCGCGGTTCTAAAGAGGGCTATTCTGAAAAGGTCGATGCAGAACGTGAAACCTATGGCTGCAAAACCCACGAGCCCCAGGCTTTCGTTGACACCTACTCCCTGAACTGATTTCATGATGGCTTCATAGAATATTATTATTGCGACCCCAAGAAGGATTATTCCCCCTATGAGTCCACCTATGGTTTCAAATTTCTCGTGGCCATATAGGTGTTCTTCATCTGGCGGTTTGAGGGCTACCTTCGCCGCCACAAAAAGCATAATCGTCGCTATTAGGTCAAGTGAAGCGTGCAGCCCATCGCTTATGATTGCAAGACTGCTAACCATAAAGCCCAGGGTGACCTCGACCAGGACGACGCTCGCTATCGCAAAAGCGGATAGCCGCAGCGCTCTCATCTTGGTACCGTTTTCAGTGTTGTTCGCCATGGTTTAGGTCAGATAGTAGGCGTTTGCGCCGCGGTTTAAGGATTGCGGAGGCAATTCACCTTGCCAACAACAGAAACGGTGCGGTCTCGCTCTTAGTCTATGTGGTCGGGCTTGATAGGTGTTGTCGGCGATTCTGGGTGGTGTTAGCTGGGCAGTTAGGAAGTTTAATATAGATAGGCATTTAGTCTTGAAAGCTGTAATGTCGAAACCGGTTGATGCTTGATGCCTTTGGTGAAGATTCGCGATATCTTGGCTGGACAGCACGAAAACGAGAAGGTCTCAGTGAGAGGCTGGGTTTACCGCAAGCGAGAGGGAAAAGAGATGGTTTTCCTCGTGGTTCGGGACTCGACAGGTTTCATACAATGCACGGTCAAGAAAGGAAGCCCTGCATGGAACGAAGCGGAACGCGTAACGATCGAGTCTTCTTTAGCCCTTGAGGGCACAGCCAAGCCTGACAAACGCGCTCCCGGGGGACACGAAATATCTGCCGATCAGATATCGGTAATTGGTTTAGCTGAGATTTTTCCCATCGCCAAAGACAAGAGCGAAGATTTCCTACGCGACGTTCGGCACTTGTGGCTGCGCAGCCGACGCATGAATCTCGTGATGAAGGTCCGATCTGAAGTCATGGATTTTGCCCGAGAGTATTTTGGTAGCCAAGGTTTCACGGAGGTTTCTCCGCCTATGTTCATCAGCGCAGCGGTTGAAGGCGGTTCAACGCTGTTTGGGCTGAAGTATTTTGATCAGAACTTGTATTTGACGCAGAGCTCTCAGCTTTATTTGGAGATTCTGATTTACTCGCTTGAGAGAGTCTTCTGCATCGCCCCTTCTTTCAGGGCGGAAAAGAGTCGCACAATTAGGCACTTGACAGAATACTGGCACATGGAGGGTGAGTGGCCTTTCGCTGACATGAATGATCTCATTCGTTTCGAAGAGGGCATGATGACCCATATATGTAAGCGAACCGTCGAGAAATGCCGAGGCGAAATGGAAGAGCTCGGCGCAAATCTCCAGAAGCTTGAGTCAATAAGCGTCCCGTTTCCACGGGTAACTTATACTGAAGCGATAGAGCGACTCAACGCTAAGGGCTCAAAGCTAAAGCGGGGCGACGATTTGGGGTACGAGGACGAAAAAATCTTGGCTGAAGACGTTGGAAAACCCTTCTTCGTTTATGACTATCCGACTGCAATCAAGGCATTCTACTGCAAGACGTACCGCGATCGACCCGACGTGGCTATGTCTACAGACATGCTTGTTCCGAGAATCGGTGAAATATCGACCGGTGGGGCAAGAGAGGACGACAAAGAAGTGTTAATCAAACGAATCAAGGAGATGGGTCTGAACGAAAAGGATTACGATTGGTACTTGGACCTGCGAAGGTATGGCACTGTTCCACACGTCGGTTTCGGCATGGGCATTGAGCGGCTCTTGACTTGGATGCTGGATTTGGACAATATTATCGATTCGATCCCGTTTCCGCGGACTACTAG
>CAZWBY010000020.1:0-17702 GCA_964632825.1 uncultured Candidatus Bathyarchaeia archaeon | reverse complement strand
ACGACTGTTGAGACTCCTGTGGATAAATATCCCAAGAAAAGGACCTTAGGCTTCATCGTAAACCCAGTAGCAGGCATGGGCGGAGCAGTCGGACTCAAAGGCACAGATGGTGAAGACATTCTTCAGAGAGCGCTTTCGATGGGAGCAAAACCTGTGGCCTCCCATAGGGCGGAGATTTTCCTCTCAGAGCTTGGACAGGTGAAAGACAAAATTCAGTTGCTTGTTGGTCCGGGGGCAATGGGCGAAGAAGAAGCCCAAAACTGCGGTTTAACTAGCGTCACCATCGGGACGAGAAAGGACGTAACTACGGCTGAAGACACAAGAAGAATCGCGGAGAAAGTAGCTCAAGCAAAAGCTGATCTGCTGGTGTTCTGCGGCGGAGACGGAACCGCTAGAAATATACATGAAGCCGTGGGCACGCGCATATCCAGCCTTGGCGTTCCCACAGGCGTAAAGATGCACAGTGCCGTTTTCGCTGTAGACCCGAGGGCAGCGGCGAGAATTGTTATTCGTTTCTTGTTGGGCGAACTGCAGTTGTTTGAGGCGGAAGTGATGGACGTCCACGAGGAAGCCTTCAGGGCAGGCAGGGTCTCAGCGGAACTGTATGGCTACTTGCTTGTGCCGTATGAACAATACTTGATTCAAACAGCCAAAATCGCGAGCCCCATGACAGAAAGCGAGTTGCGGAACCAAGCCGCGATAGCCATTCACATCATTGAGTCAATGGAGCCAGATGTGCTGTACATCTTGGGACCAGGCACGACCACTCGCACAATAGGCGATCTCTTAGACACAAAAAAAACTCTGCTCGGAGTGGACCTTTTTCTAAACAAGACAATGATTGCTAACGACGTAAACGAAAAACAAATTCTGGAAGCGGCACGCGGGAGAAAAGCCGCTATTATTGTCACCCCTATTGGGGGTCAAGGGTTCATATTTGGCAGGGGAAACCTACAGATTAGCTCCAAAGTCATTCACAAAGTGGGCTTAAACAATATACTGGTGATTGCCTCGGAGAGCAAATTGCGAAATTTGAGAAACCTGAGAGTTGACACAGGCGATATCGCATTGGACGAAGCTTTTCGAAAGCGCAAGCTGACTGTTGTCGCCGATTACAAGACAGAATATCTGGTGTCGGTGGCAGCGGACTAGCGCAAATTGATGTTAGTTTGGTAGCGGGGAGTAGATTTGAACTACTGATCTCTGGGTTATGAGCCCAGCGGGTTAATCCTGGCTACCCCACCCCGCTAAGATTCCCGAATAGCGTTTTCTGTTAGTCTTAGTCGAATATTAATAGTTTCTTTTTCACATCGACAAAAGCATTTTAGACTCGGTTGCTCTACCAGTAGGGCGTGGTGTTAAACGCGAATGGATAAACCGTATTTGCGCGAACTATCCAAGCCCTCGCTTGAGAACCCGATTTTCGTTCAAGGTTTGCCAGGCTTCGGAAATGTGGGCAGGATTGCAGCGCACTTGCTCACAAAGTTCTCGGGGGCGAAGCCTTTCGCAGAGATGTACTCACCGTCTTTTCCTGATTACGTTTCAATCAGCTCAAAGGGCATTTGCCACTTGCCAAGGTACGATTTCTATTATGCACCACTGGAAAAGAATAATCTGATCATCATGACTGGCGAGACGCAGCCTTCCTTTGATGATGTTCTTGCGCATTACGAGGTTTGCGGTGATATACTGAGTTTCGCGGAAAAGCAAGGTTGCCGCTTCATCATTACGATGGGCGGAGTGCCTATCACTGAGGATAAAGCACAGGTGTATGTCGCTGCAACATCCCCCAGGCTCGCCGCGGAGTTTATGGGAAAAGGTGCAGTTATATACAGCAAAGGCAGAATAGTGGGCGGAACCGGTCTAACTCTAGCCCTTGCTAAGGAACGCGGTCTTGACGGCGTTTGTCTGCTCGGTCCTACAACGGGTTTCAAGGCTGATAGAGGGGCGGGTTATCAAGTCTTCAAGTTCCTAATGAAAACTTTAGGAAAAGAGATAAAAGACGGGGCACAAGAAAAAACATTTAAACCGTGATTAAGGAGCGGGTATCATGAAAGATGAAAACGAGGACAGCGAAGATTTAGGCATGTTTGATTCAAAATTCTGGAGAACCTCCATAACAATAGTTGCAGTTATCCTGATTTTTGCTGGCCCCACTTATTTCACATATGCCCTGAACGCTCTGAATATTCCCTACTTGGCCTCAGTACTTGCGGGGGTTGCGATGCTCGTTGTAGGTGTAGTTCTACTATTCCTCCTCATCAGGAAGAAGGTCATAATCTAGAGTTCGCCTCAGATACCCCAGGGTGCATCATCGGGTTCAGCTTGTTGGATTCTTCATCGGCTGTATTCTTAGAACCAGTTGGGCTTTTATTAAAACTTCCTTCGAAATGCCGAAAAGGCATATAAAATATGCGCATAAATATATCCGGTATGCAATCGGAAAACAAGAAACGCTTTGACGACATGGTCAACAAAGCTGGTGAACGAACAAAGAGGACAACGATAATCCTTGAGAAAAACGAGAGAGATTTTGTTGACTCGCTAATCAGAGAGGGCAAAGAGCCAGGCATCAAATCACTCATCTCCAAGATGCTTGACATTTACCGAGGTTTTATGATTCATGACTGGCGTTTTCCCGGAGAATACTACTGCGGAATAAGTCGTATCGCCCTCGTCAACGTAGAGCTTCTAAATGTCCTCATGCAACAGATTTCCGCCGAAAAATGGTACGCTAGCGGGATAAGAATTGGTGAAGCATTAAGAGTGTCGATGGAAACAACATTAGGGCTTCAAACCGCGAAAGAAGAAAACTGGGAGAGTGTCTTCCACAGACTGAAGATTCAAGGGTTTGGCGATTTCTACCTCAAAGACAAGTATATCCTGATAAAAACCCCGTTCATCAGCGACGCCGAAATATGGAAGGGCATCTTGGAGGGTCTTCTTGACCTCAAGCTGGACACGAAGACTAGCATGCCTCCGCTTGTTTTCGAGATTAAGACACGCCGTGTCTCTCAACCGACTTAGACGACTTGGGTGTGGCTTGAAGATGCCTCAAAAGGTATCTTTATTAGGCGCAAGAACTGTAAAATCCGTTTCAGTGGTTGACTATGAGGGATCGCATTCACAAAAGGCGATTGCATTCATCAGCAATAGATATCGTGTAGCCACCCATGGTTCTAAAACCCTCAGCGCGCCCTCGGCAACGACCCGTGAATTTCTTAAGATACGTCAAACTCGACTTAGAAGAATTAGTGGTCCCTTTGTTATGGAAATAGGTGAGAGAAAATGGAAAAAGTGAAATTTGCAATCCCCGCGGGTTCACTTGCAAAAGCAACCTTCGAAATTCTCCAACGTTCAGGATACAAAGTGTCTGGGCAAGAAAGAACCTACAGGCCGACAATAAACGATCCGAAGATAGAATTGAAGATCCTTCGTCCACAAGAAATCCCGGTCTTTGTAAGCGAAGGTCTGCAGGATGTTGGCATAACTGGGCAAGACTGGATCAAAGAAACCGGTGCTGATGTTGAAATCCTTGAAAATCTAGAGTATGGCAAGATACGACTCGTCGTTGCGGTTCCCAAGGAACTCAGCGATGCAAATAGCGTGTCTGACATAATGGAATCGATTTGGAGCAAAGGCAAGAACTTCCGCGTGTCAACAGAATATTTGAACATAGCATCAGAATATATCAAGAATAGTCCAGACTACAAGAAACGCTTTGGCAAATCAGACCCAATGATTGTAACTCCTTGGTGGAGGAAAGGAGAAAACCCACGGGCGAAGATCTTCTTGTCCTTCGGCGCAACGGAGGCCAAACCTCCAGAAAACAGTGATTGCATAATCGACGTCACAGAGACTGGGTCGACAATTGAAGCAAACAACCTGAGAATCATTGAAACAATCATGCAATCCTCAGCCGTACTTATCGCGAACAAGACCGCCCTTGAATTAACTGAAAAACAAGAGAAAATCTACGACATAATGACCTTACTGAAGGGAGTCGTAGATGGCTCGAAGAGAATCCATATTTTTGTGAACGTCAAGAAAGCTAACCTGCAAAAGCTGCTAACTTCACTGCCCGCCCTGAAAAACCCGACAATAGCTCCACTAGCCAACGAAGGATGGTGCTCAGTCAATACAGTTGTTGAAAAAGACTGTCTAATCGAGCTACTTCCGAAGATACGCAAACTCGCTCAAGGAATAGTCGTTTACGAACCGCGACAGGTGCTAGCCCTTGACGAAATAACTCGGAGAAAGGAAGCCAGATGCAAAACCGATTAGAACTCAGGGTTTGGGAGGCTAACGAGCTTCCTGCGGATTGGTCCAACAGGGCTCATCCCCTGAATGATGAAATTATCAAAAAGCTCGAGGGTAGAGTTGCAGAAATAGTGCGCCTTGTGAAAAACGAAGGTGATATTGCACTTGCTAGGTTTGCAGCAGAATTTGACAAAGCCCAGATCTCCACTGCAGACCTTCGAGTGAGGAAAGAAGAGGTAGATCAAGCTTATCTTAACGTTACAGAAGAGCAGGTTTCTGCCATCAAGATGCTGAAAGGAAGGGTCGCATGCTTCGAAAAAGCCATGCTCAAGCAAATCGAGGTTGCCTTTCCCGAAGAAGGTCTCACAGTACAGAACATGTTGTATCCAATCGACAGTGTCGGCTGCTACGTCCCAGGCGGTCAAGCTGCATATCCGACCACTGTCGTGATGACAACGACACCAGCAAAAGTCGCGGGTGTGCCACGAGTCGTCCTCTGTTCACCGCCGGACAAAAAAGGGGCTGTCAATCCGTTGGTCCTCGTTGCAGCAGATATTTGCGGCGCAGACGAAATATTCAAGGTTGGAGGTGCCCAAGCCATAGCGGCCTTGGCCTATGGAACGGAATCAATAAAACCGGTCAGGAAGATCGTGGGTCCAGGCAACAAATACGTGACGGTTGCCAAGATGCTAGTGTCTAAGGATGTAGCAATCGATATGCCCGCTGGGCCAAGCGAGATACTTGTCATAGCGGACGAAACCGCAAATGCGAAATATGTTGCCGCCGACATGATCTCTCAAGCAGAACACAGCGAAGACAGCATTGCGGGTGTGATAACAACCTCAAGAAACATAGCTAATGAGGTCGTTGATTGGTTGGGTAAACTGGTGCTTGGAACCGATCGCGCAATCACGGTAATTGAAGCTTTATCTCAAAATGGGTTCGTGATTCACTGCGAAACCACTGAAGAAATGGTGACGCTTGCAAATGCTTTCGCGCCTGAACACTTGGAAATTCTTACACGATATCCAATGGAGATCGCTGACAAAATCGCAACGTCTGGTCTGGTTCTCATAGGTCCTTACAGCCCGGTTTCCCTGAGTGATTACGGCAGCGGAACAAACCATGTTTTACCCACGGGTGGGTATGCCCGCGTCTTTTCAGGGCTTTCCGCTCTTGATTTCACTAGAAGAGCTAGTGTAGTCGAATGTTCGAGGGACGGATTGCTTGCCTTCAGGGATCACATCAGGGTTCTCACCCAAGCGGAAAACCTTCCTAACCACCATAGAGCGGTTGAAGCGAGGTTCGAAGATGAACGCAAAATGTGAGCAATGGCTAGAGAAGAAACTCGCGCGTATTCAATCGCTAGAGAGCTATAACGCCGAACAGACAAACGAGAGCATATCTAGGAGGTACGGACTGCCCCCAACTGAGATCCTGAAGCTCAACTACAACGAGAATCTATTTCTACCCAGGGAAAAAATGGTTTCCTTTCTGAAAGAAGTGGCGGACGAATGCGATCTCAGGATTTATCCTCAAGAAGAGGAGTGCAAACTTGTAGAAAAGATTAGCGCCTATCTTGAGGTTTCGGAAGACTGCGTTTCCATCGGAAACTCGAGCGATGAAATGATGGATCGGACAATTCGCATTTTCCTAGAGAAAGGCGACAGCGCAGTCACATTCGCACCCACCTTTTCCATCTTCCGATACTGCACCAAATACTATGATGCTGACCTCGTCAGCGTTCCGCTGAATGACGACTTTACGCTAGACATGGCAGATATGCGTTCAGCTTTCGGTCCTCAAACTCGGCTACTCTACTTGTGCTCTCCAAACAATCCCACAGGCAACCAGCTCAAATTCGAAGAGGTTGTTTCCCTAGTCGAGACGTTTCCTGGAATGGTTCTGGTTGACGAGGCATACGCTGAATACGCTGACTTCTCTGTTGTCTCGCTCACGAAGAAATACGACAACCTCATTGTTCTAAGAACATTCTCAAAAGCCTTCGGACTGGCTGGTCTCAGGCTCGGTTACGCTGTGGCAAACCCCAGACTAGCGCAAGTCATTGACAAGCTTCCAACCCCATATGCAGTAAACGTCGTGTCTCTGAGTATGGGACGAAAACTCTTAGAAAACATGGATCTTGTTGCCCAATCTATTGACGGGCTAAGAGCTGAACGTACACGCCTCATCAGAAGACTAAATGCCATAAATGGTCTAAGAGCGTTTGACTCAAAAGCAAACTTCGTCTTGTTTAGGGCCAACAAGTCCTCTGACAGCATATATGATCGCCTGCTGCAAAAGGGGATAATTATCAAGAAACTGGGCAGATTGCTACAACACGAGAACTGCCTCAGAACCACAGTAGGCACTCCAGGCATGAACAGCAAACTCTTAAACGCATTGCAAGAATTTTCAGGTGAAAAAGCATGAGAGTAGGCGAAGTATACAGAAAAACCCGTGAGACAGAGGTTCAATTGAAAGTTGACCTTGACGGAGAGGGAATAGCAAACACAAACACCGGAATATCATTTCTCAATCATATGCTCACGTCCTTGGCCACCCACAGTCTCATAGACATAACAGCATCGGTCAAAGGCGACATGAAGCACCATGCAGCTGAAGACTTGGCGATTTGTCTCGGAGAGGGAATGTGCAAAGCATTGGGAAACAGGGAAGGTCTGACTCGGTTTGGGTACGCTATAGCCCCAATGGATTGCTCTCTGGCATTTGCAGCGGTAGACTTAGTGAAGAGACCCTATTTCAAAATCGATCTGAAACTGAGAGGTAAGAAAGTCGAAGACATGGCAACGGAAGACATCAACCACTGCTTTGAGAGCTTCTCAACTTCACTGATGGCCAACGTCCACGTATTCGTCCAGTACGGTAGCAACGATCACCACAAAACTGAAGCCGCCGTTAAAGCACTAGCGCTCGCTCTGAAGCAAGCTGTGGCAATCGACCCTCGAAGAAAAGGCGTGCCTAGCTCGAAAGGAGTAATCTAATGCCTGAAGCCGTTATCTTTGACTACGGCGCCGGAAACCTTCTCAGCCTAAAAATTGCCTTGGAGAAAGTTGGATTACCAGCTAAAATTCGATCTACGCCAGAGCCACTAGAAAATGCTGACGCAATAGTCTTGCCAGGCGTAGGCAATTTCTCAGCCGCCTTGGAGAAACTTAACACTATACGAGAGACTGTTTTAGAAAAAGTTGAGAGCGGCATTCCTTTTTTGGGGATATGCCTTGGGTTGCAATTGCTTTTCGAGGGAAGCGAAGAGGGTCCGGGAAGCGGCTTGGGACTGTTTGAGGGCAAGACGATCAGGTTGCCCGACTTTGTCAAAGTTCCGCATATGGGATGGAACACGCTGAATATTGTTGAAGAAACCAAAATCCTCGAAGGCGTAGCTGATGAGTCTTACGTCTATTTTGTGCACTCGCTCTATCCACTACCGGTCAACCAGAAGCTAGTCTGCACAGAGACACATTACGGTACGACATTTGCTTCCACAATCGTAGGTAAAAACGTGTTTGGCACCCAGTTTCACCCCGAAAAGTCTGGAGAGACCGGTCTGAGAATACTGAAGAATTTCGCCAGAATAGTGGCAAAGTGAAGTGCTATGATAGTTATTCCTGCCATCGACCTAATGAATAGACAAGTCGTGCGATTAAGTCGCGGCGACCCAAGCACCGCCAAGGTTTATGATCAATGGGGTCCTCCTGTTCAAGTGGCAAAGCTTTGGAAAGCTCAAGGAGCCGAGAGACTACACATAATTGACTTAGACGCGGCATTCGGCAGAGGCAACAACATGGCAACAATAGCTGAGATCGCGAGGACAACGGGTCTTCCAATTCAGGTCGGCGGCGGTATCCGAACGATAGGCATGATCGAGAATTTGTTGAAGCTTGGCGTGAGCCACATTATCCTCGGCTCGCTTGTTATTGCCAACCCTGACTTGATACCGAAACTCCAACGGCGATTTGGCCATGACGCATTTATCGTGGCTTTGGACAACAAAGATGGCAAAGTAATGATGGAAGGTTGGAAAACGCTAACGCCTTTTTCGGTTTCGACCGCGCTGGAAAAATTCATTACGATTGGGATTAGACGTTTTCTTATCACTTCAATAGCCAAAGACGGGATGCTTTCAGGTCCGGATATTGAAACCCTCAGAGAGGCTTGCGACCTTCCAGGAATTGACGTGACCGCTGCTGGCGGAATAAGTGGATTGGCAGATTTAGCTGCGTTAAGACAAATCGGTGTGAAAGGCGTGGTTATCGGAAAAGCCCTCTACGAGGGACGGTTCACCCTCAAAGACGCATTGAAGACCGTGGAGGCTACGTAGAAGAAGTGCCCCTTGCCAAACGAATAATTCCCTGCCTAGATGTTACAGGCGGCAAGGTTGTCAAAGGCATCAACTTCTTGCAGCTGAAGCACGCAGGAGATCCAGTTGAACTGGCAAAACGATACTCGGATGCCGGCGCCGATGAGCTCGTGTTCTTGGACATAACTGCTTCATCAGACAACCGAGAAATACTCCGAAGCGTTGTGGAAGGCGTCGCCCGAGCCATAAACATCCCATTCACAGTCGGCGGTGGTCTCCGTACCGTAGCAGACGCTAGACTCGTACTCTGTAGCGGCGCTGACAAGGTTTCGGTAAACACTGCGGCGGTCGAGAATCCATCTGTGATCACCCAACTCGCTGACGTCTTCGGACAGCAATGCGTCGTGGTTGCCATCGACGCTAAACGAAATAGCCAGCCGATGTCGAGCAAAACAACCGTTGATATGGGAGATGGCCCAGTTTGGTTTGAAGTTTACACTTATGGTGGAAGAAAACCGACTGGAATAGACGCGGTTCAGTGGGCACTGAAAGCTCAGGAGCTTGGCGCAGGCGAATTCCTTTTGACTTCGATGGACCGAGACGGCACCGAAGACGGATACGACCTAGAGCTGACACGGACAATCTCAGAAAAAGTCAGAGTTCCAGTGATTGCTTCGGGCGGAGCTGGAAAACCCGAGCACTTTGCACAAGCTTTTAACGAAGGAAAGGCCGACGCTGCATTGGCCGCGTCGGTTTTCCACTATAATAAGTATCCCATCCCCTTGGTGAAAGACTACCTGCGTAAGATGGGGGTGACAGTCAGATAGTTAACAATCAGGATCTGTTGAGGAGACTTGACTGGGAAAAGGGCAGCGGGCTCATCCCAGTCGTTGTACAGGATGCTGGATCCAAGATGCTGCTAATGTTGGCTTACGTCAACCGGGAAGCGCTGGAGAAAACACTTGGCACGGGTTACGCTCACTACTGGAGTCGATCACGCAAGAAACTTTGGATGAAAGGAGAAACCTCCGGTCACACACAGAAGATAAGACGGGTTGTTGTAGACTGCGACTATGACGCGCTGCTTTATGTCGTAGAGCAGAAAGGACCCGCTTGTCACACGGGCGAGACTACATGTTTCCACCACGAGTTTGAGGCCTAACTAATGGTTTTTTAGGAAACGCATCCAATATTCTCTAGCGTAGGTTCAATTCGTCAATCGAGGGAAGATGTTGTCCTTGCATGAAGCAATGCTCTACAAGAAACAGGAAGGCATGAAAGTCGACTGCTGTCTATGCGCGCGTCATTGCCAAATCAACGATGGCTCGATTGGTTTCTGCCTTGTCCGAAAGAACGAAGGCGGAATCCTGTACTCGTTAAACTACGGCAAAGCAGTGTCCGCAGCTGTCGACCCGATCAGCAAGAAACCGCTTTCACATTTCAACCCTGGGGCATTAGTGATGTCCGTTGCTGCCGCAGGCTGCAATTTCCGTTGTCAATTCTGTGACAACTGGATGATAAGCCAAGAAAAAGAGGTAGCTGGTCGCAACTTTCCGCCGGGAGATATAGTGAAGGCTGCGAGGGAGAAAAACTGCCAAGGAATAAGCTTCACTTACACTGAACCGACGGTTTACATGGAGTATGCCTACGAAACAGCAGAGATCGCTCACAAAGTCGGGTTCTTCAACACGTTCGTAACCAATGGTTATATGACACCCGAAGCGGTGAAAACGATTGCGCCTTACTTAGACGCCGTAACCGTCGACTTCAAGGGTGGCGCAGATCCTGATTTCTACAAATCCGTAATGGCAGTTCCACGTGTTGAGCCAATCTACGAGGCGCTTAAAGAACTCAAGCTGAACGGAGTCCACATAGAGATAACAAACCTTGTTGTTCCTCGAATCGGAGACTCCATGGAGCGAATAAAGGCAATGGCAGTTTGGATCAAGGATTACCTGGGAAAAGACACTCCTTTTCATCTGTTACGCTTCCATCCTGACTATAAGATGACGACGGCTCTAGCTACTCCGATGGAAACAATGGAAAAGGCATATATGACTTCAAAAGAGGTTGGGCTCAGTTATACGTACATCGGAAACGCACCAGGTCACCCGGCTGAGAACACCTACTGTCCGAACTGCAACGAACTCTTGATTAAACGGTACAGTTTTGAGATTACACGGTGGAACATAACGAAGGAAATGCGCTGCCCTGTCTGCGGGGCGGGCATACCGATTAAGGGGCGGCTGCATTCATCAGGCTCTGCGTTTCCGTACGCCCTATTCTAGTATGTCCCGGGTGTTGATACGTGTGTGGCGGGTCGCCAAATCAGAAGCCCTGACTGTTCATGAGGATAATGCTGCCAAAAGGAGCCTGAGAAGATATTTCCGTGTTTTAAGAAACGAGACTGTGTCAAGATTCCTTATTGCCAAGAAAATTGCCGCAGAATGGAGCGAGGACGATTCGCTTTCGAAGCTCTGGCTTGAACACGCAAGATGTTCAAACGATTTTCAAAGTCTTGAGCGAAAGATAGACGTAGGCACGCCAATCGACGAAATCCCCTCACCCAGCAAATCCTACATAGATTTAAAGATAAGGGTAGCAACCGAGATTCTCAAAGACTGCCACTTTTGTACACGCGGATGCAGGGTTAACCGGCTGAAAGACGGCTTGGGCTACTGTGGGTGTGGAAACGCGATGATGGTGTCCCGCATATTTGTGCACATGGGTGAAGAACCCGAACTCGTGCCTTCGGGAACGATATTCACGATGGGCTGCACCATTCGCTGTTGCCACTGCCAGAATTGGGCAATCTCACAGTGGAAGGAACTAGGAACCGAATTCAAGACTGAGGAAATAGCGACGGAAATTGAGCAGCTTCGCTTGAATGGCTGCCGGAACGTGAACCTCGTGGGAGGCGAACCGACACCGTGGCTTAAACAATGGCTCGAAGCCTTCAAGCACGTAGAGGTAAACGTGCCAGTAGTATGGAACAGCAACTCTTACTACAGCCAAGAAACCGCTAGACTCCTTGCTGGATTCGTGGACGTTTACCTATTGGATTTCAAATATGGACCAGGCGAATGCGCAGCACGAATATCAGACGCGCCAAATTATTGGGCGGCATGCGCCCGTAACCACTTGGAAGCCAGAAAGCATGGCGAATTGATAATACGCGTACTAGTTCTGCCTAGCCATCTGAACTGCTGCACCACGCCGATCCTGACCTGGATAAACGAAAACCTGGGATCAGAAACCCGTGTGAACCTTATGTTCCAGTACCGCCCCGAATGGAACTCTCACAAAATCCCTGAACTGCACCGAAGGCTTACCGAAGAAGAAATGGAGAACGCTGTGTCTCTTGCCTACAATATCGGGCTGAGCAACGTCATAACCTGACAATCTAAGTAAAACTTTAGTTAAGACTGGCAAGAATAGGCTTCAGTGAAAGTGTAGCAACAATGGCAACCTATCGAGCGCTCGCTTTGTCAACCAAATACTGGAAACCTGAAGAAGACTACATTCTCCAGATAGCCGAAGCCATAGCAAACAAGGCGAAGAACGGAGATTTCGTAGTTGTCTCTGAGAAAGCTCTTTCAATCGCAACGGGCAACATTGTTGACGAAAGCAGGATTTGCCCGAGCAAGAACGCCATATTCATCGCCAAGTTCTGCATGAGGTTAGGCTGGGGATACTTGCTTGGTATCCTATGCGGTTTCGGAAAGAGACTGTTGCGCCGACTTCAGGAATATCCAATCGGAAATGGCAGCCGGCACAAGCAGCTTGCTCTCCAAAGAGCTGGTCTGCTTCAGGCGCTGATGTTCGGATCAGAAGGGGGAATCGACGGCTCAAACCTGCCTTACTCCCTGGTCAGTTTGCCCTTGAATGATGCTGACGAAATGGCGACCAAGGTTCAAAAGCAAATAAGGGAAAGACTAGGGAAGAACGTTAATGTCCTGATCGTAGACACGGACAAGACTTACTCTTTCAGGAACTTCCATTTCACACCACGACCCAAGCCTCTGGAAGGAATTCACTCCCTCGGAGGAGTCTGTGCTTACCTGCTGGGGCGAATTCTCAAATTCAAGAGAAGGTCAACACCGCTAGCGGTTTCCGGAAGAAGATTGCAGGCTGAGGAGGCTTTGAAAATCGCTAATATCGCTGACAGAGCACGCGGTCCGGGTTCGGGGGCAACAGTTTGGGACATGGCTGCACGTTTCAAGGTAGACACAACGGACATAACGTGGGGCATGCTTGAGACTCTTCAGCACAGACCCATAGTCTTAGTGCGAGAAAAACAACCTTAGGTATCAACCTTCACCGCTACTTGATCTCCGTTGCGAAGTTGAAGTTTTTCTCTGAGTTTCAACGGAGAAACCACTTCTAACACGTCATCTGCGTAGTTCTCAACTTGTGGTATGATGACGCCACATTCCAAGTCCGCTATCCAAGCTTTGAAAAGCAATCCCTCGCAATACCCAGAAGAAGGGCAGATTTCCAGTTTCTTGTTCTCTATGAGGAGTTTTCTGCGTGTTGCGGCGTCTCGCGACAGCCTGAGATTCAAGGTTCCTGGGTACGGTTTGAAACCCAGCTTCTGCTCTACCTGGGTGCTAACCCATGACAGTTCAAGAAACTGTCTCCCTTCGCCTTTCCCATTAAAAACTCTGCCAACGAGTTCGATTTTCAAAGAGTTCGCCCTGCTCAGACTTGTCTCTGCAATAGCACGAAGTGTTTTTGCAGCTAGTGTGAAAACCTTGTTGGCTATTTCTGATCTTTAAGCCACTGTGCTACTTTCTTGAGCACAGGATCAGCCGACATGTTAACCACTGGGATAATGATCTTTTCTTTCGTTTCAATAGTCGGCATGTAGTTGGGCATAAGCGCGTATCCTACGAAGGTCCAGTAGATTTTGCCGGAATCCAAGAGTGCTTTCGCAACAGCTTGGTTTGTGGCGGGAAGCGGGAAGTACAGGAAAATTACGCCGTCTATCCAGTAAAGTCCGGCAAGCTTGCCGCCGGCAATCACTGAAGTGAATCGGGCCATCTCGTCAGGGTTTGAAAATTGCGTCTTTTCCATTATCACGATTTCTTTGAAAGGCTCATACTTGATTGTGATATCGTCCTTGCTCAACGCGTTCGCCAAGCGTAATCTGTTCAGTGTTGCCTTTTAACCTTGCCATGTCTAGAAAAAGTTATAGGGAGCAGAAACCCCTTAAGCCTCCACCGTGATATCGGAGAAAATGAACATTATGCCAGAGATACGCGTAGCACTAGTAGGGGTAGGCAATAGTGCGTCTGCTCTAATTCAAGGTGTTCAATACTACAGAGATGCTAAAGAGGACACGGCTGTTCCAGGTCTAATGCATGTCAACTTTGGTGGATATCACATCAGTGACATCCGCTTTGTCGCCGCATTCGAAGTGAACAAAGCCAAGATTGGCAAGGACCTTTCAGAGGCAATATTCACGGAACCCAATTGTGCAGTGAAGTTTGCAGAAGTGCCGCGACTGGGAGTTCAGGTTTCTCCAGCTCCGATTCTGGATGGCGTTGCCGAACACATGCGGAAGCCGTTCAACGTTTACGACGACAGCGGGTTCAACAAAGCAGATATCGTCCGGATTCTTCGAAGCACAGGTGCGGAGGTATTGGTAAACTACTTGCCAGTTGGAAGTCGAGAAGCCACACGATTCTACGCGCAAGCAGCCATCGACGCAGGATGCGCCTTCGTGAACTGCATGCCCGAATTCATCGGGTCAGATCAAGAGTGGGCCAAACGCTTCGAAGCTGCTAGGCTTCCTGTGCTTGGCGACGACATAAAGAGCCAGGTAGGTGCAACAATCCTGCACAGAAACCTTGTGCGGTTGTGCTTGGACCGAGGTGTCATTGTTGACGAGACATATCAACTTAACCTCGGTGGGGATACCGACTTTCTGAACATGACAGTTGAAGAGAGACTCAAGACGAAGCGCATAAGCAAGACCGAAGCCGTAACGAGCCTTGTGCCTTACAAGTTGCCAACGCGTATAGGCCCATCAGACTACGTGGCATTTCTGCAGAACAAGAAAATCTGCTACATAAATCTGAAAGGAAGGAAATTTGGCGATCGCCCGATCTCAATCAATGTGAAGTTAGAAGTTGAAGATTCACCCAACAGCGCTGGTGTCGTAATCGACTTGATCAGAGCTGCAAAGATAGCGTTGGATAGGAAGATCGCCGGTGCTTTGCTGAGCATGCCTGCCTACGCGTTCAAGCATCCTCCTGTTCAGGTGCCAGACCCAGTGGCCAGGCAGTGGACAGAAGACTGGATCTTGGGTAAACGAGACCGCTGAGTTGCCTCAGCACACTATTCTTCGGTTAAAACGCAAAAGCGTCCGCTCCCATAGTCGCTCAAGGGCTTAATGACTGTAATCAGATTTGTGGCATTGCGTCCGTGAAAACTTTTAAGCCTGACCCGCAATCACAATATCCTATCCGGTACAAAAGGTGCATTCAAATGGTTAAAGTAGATGGAAACGAAGTGCCCGAGGGGCTCTATTATTCTAAGGATTTTGCCTGGGTAAAAATCGAAGAAGACAAAATACGCATGGGCATAACAGATTTTGCACAGAAATCGTTACGAGAAATTGTTTTTGCAGAGCTGCCAAATGTTGGTGGCGAAGTTAAGCAGGGCGAACCATATGGGACGGTCGAGTCAGTAAAGGCTGTGTCAGATTTGGTAGCGGGCATAAGCGGCACTATTGAGCAGGTGAACGAAGAGGTCAAGTCGAAGCCTGAGACGCTTAACGAGGACCCGTTTGGGAAAGGCTGGTTAGTCGTAGTAAAACCTCTGGATCTGCAGACTGAACTGGCTAATCTGATGGACTTCAACGCTGCTGTAGAGTGGCACAAGAGCCAGGCGAAATAGATGCCCAGACGCATAATTGTTATCGGGGCGAACGCCTCGGGCGTTGAAGCGGCTTCGGCAGCGCGCAAGAAAGATCGCTCTGCTGAGATTACGCTCTTGACACTTGAGAAAAATGCGGGGTACTCACGTTGTGGTCTGCCGTTCGTTATCGGCGGTGTGATTCCGAGCTTTCGCGACTTGATCGTTTATCCGTCCGCCTACTTCCAGATGCTCAAGCTCAATTTGCGAACTGAAACGAGAGTCACAGCCGTCAACACCAAAGAGAAAACAGTTACGGCAGTAGACAAGTTAGGCTCGACGGAAACGCTGCAATACGACAGCCTTGTGATCGCCACTGGCGCGGACGCTTTCGTGCCGCCGATAAAGGGACGGGAAAAACAAGGGATCCTTTCACTGCGGACTTTGGAGGATGGCGAACAGATAGACGCAGCTGTCAAAGCCGGAGCCAAATCTGCTGTCATAATGGGCGCTGGTCTGATAGGGTTGGAAACCGGCGTTGCTTTAATAGAACGCGGTTTGAAAGTGACGATCGTGGAAATGTTGCCACAGATCTTGCCGATGATGCTCGATCCGGAAATGGCTGAGATAGTGCAGGAATCTCTTGAGGCAAAGGGTATGTCGATACTAACCGGCAAGACTGTGGAGGAGTTCTTGGGCGAGGAGAAAGTAACAGGCATAGTGGCTGGAGGGGAAAAGATCAATGCAGACTTGTTCATCAGCGCTTTCGGTGTTCGGGCAAATACTAAGCTTGCAGTTGAAGCCGGAATACCACTTGGTGAGACAAGGGCCATAAAAACAAACGCCCGTATGGAAACTGACGTGAGGGACGTTTACGCAGTAGGAGACTGCGCTGAGGCTCCTAATATTATCACATATAAACCATCGTGTGCGCAGCTGGGAACAATTGCCGTTAGGCAAGGTAAGGTTGCCGGAACGAACGCGGCGGGAGACTATGCACTGTTTGCTGGAGTTTTAGCTTCGGCGGTAACGCGTCTTTTTGAGATTGAAGCAGGCGTAACAGGGTTGACTGAAGCAGCAGCACGGCGGGCGCGAGTTGATGTAGTTACTGGCGCCATAAGTTCCAAGACAAAAGCCGACTACTACCCAGAAGCATTGCCAATTAAGGTCAAGCTTGTGGTGGAAAAGGAATCACAGCGAATCATTGGCGCACAGGTTGTGGGCAGCGAAGAGGTTACACAACGGATAAATGCGCTCTCGTTTGCAATTCAAAAACAGATGACCGTTCGCGAACTAGCGAAGGCAGACACAGCGTATGCGCCTCCACTGAATGAAACTTGGGAGCCAATGGTCCTGGCTGCTGAAATGGTGCTTATGAAGCTTCGTTAGAGCTCCACCTTTTCTTTCTGTTTTCCTCCCAGCCTTCTTTCCATTCTTGACTCGCTATTCCCTGAAGTTCTTCCAATTTAGGCTTAGGACTATTCTTGGCGTAGCAAAAACGGGGTCGGAAAATTAATTAAGCAAAACTTGCTGATAAGCTCGAGACACAATAGGTGAATGGAAATGGCGATAAAAGTCGGAATTAACGGTTTTGGAAGAATCGGACGCTTGCTCTACAGAGCGGCACTCGAACGGAAAGCAAAAATTGACTTCGTAGCCATCAACGATCTTGCAGACGCCAAGGCAAACGCACATCTTCTAAAATATGATTCAATTCACGGGCGATTCCCAGGCACTGTGGAAGCTGAAGCAGACAAACTAATTGTCAATGGAAAACCACTCAAAGTCTTAGCCCAAAAAGACCCAGCGCAACTCCCATGGAAAGACCTAGGCGTGTACATGGCAGTAGAATCAACAGGCCTATTCACCAACCGCGAAGGAGCCAGCAAACACCTGACCGCAGGAGCCAAAAAAGTCCTCATCAGCGCCCCAGCAGAAAACCCCGACGCGACTTTCGTTTTAGGCGTGAACGAAAAAGACTATGACCCAGAAAAACACAACATCCTGAGCAACGCCAGTTGCACAACCAACTGCCTAGCACCAGTCAGCAAAGTTTTAGCCGACAACTTCGGACTCGAAAAAGCACTGATGACAACATGCCACAGCTACACAAACGACCAGAGAATACAGGACCTAGTGCACAAGGACCCACGCAGAGCGCGTGCAGCAGCACTGAACATCATCCCAACCAGCACAGGGGCCGCGAAAGCAATCGGATTAGTCCTGCCAAGCTGCGCAGGAAAAATGAACGGTTATTCAC
>CAZWBY010000019.1:15209-17848 GCA_964632825.1 uncultured Candidatus Bathyarchaeia archaeon | reverse complement strand
TAATGGAGCAAGTTTGGGACAAGATTACCCCCGAGGAACTGGCAAAGAAAAGCAATACTCTGCTCTCGCCGATACAGGCGCTCTCGATTTCATATCTGTGGCTATACTACTCGCTTGCGAGAATGGGTAAGATTTACAACAAATGTCAAGGAGACCCTGCCAAAGAGCCACCGGAAAGGCGGGAAGAATGGAAATGGATGCTCGAAAAATGGCACAGCCTCGCCTCAGACTACTTCGCTTCGGGAAAACCAACCGTTGCATCCTCCGGCGGCACAAACGTCGCCCTCAGTGAGGATGCAATCTCATGGGTCAAAGACCGCCTACAGCCAGTTACGCTTGAACAAACAAGGAAAGTGAGACGAACAATAGGGTCAGTTGACCTATACGCCTTCATAGACGAATGTGAAGCAAGAGCCAAAATCGTAAACCACGGTCCCTACCCAATGGAAAATGGAGAAATCCTCGTGCTCCTAGAATACACAAACTTGCACGATGGACATGGCAGACTTTGGCTGCCTTGGTCTGCAACTGAAGCCAAACTCCCCTCCTCAACCTTGGGAATTGCATTAACGCTGAAGGATGCAAGAGCAAAATTCAACGACATAGGCACGATGACTGTAGACCCGGGTGACTATTCAAAACTCGTAACCGGAATTGCGGCTTACAAGAAAGGCGGTGACAAGATCAGCCCCCTAGGAATAGATGAGTTGCCCGCTTACTCTGAAGCTGCAGACAACGCACAGGCTGAGCTTTACATGAAATTTGCACAAATGGACAGGAAAGACCTGCTCATCTCGGGCGCCACAGCCTACTGGAGATGCTTTGCACGATACACCGACGCCGTCGGAATTACAGAAAACGTATCATGGAAACTGGCTCAGCCCGTGCTGGATGAATACCTACCGATCTTCATGAAAGCCAATGAAGACCCAGCCTTCTCAAGAATAAAGAAGAAAATCATAAAGATGAAAGCCCTCCCATTCCTGAAGGAAAAAGACCCAATAATGTATCGAATGCCCGAGTAAGAACCAGGACCAGCACAAATGCCAAGCACGATTAGACCAACCGACGAATACATTCACGCAGCAGAGAAGCTGAAGGACTGGCGAGAAAGTTACTACTTCAACTTCGTGAACCACGACAACAAAACATCAGGATTCACAACCATAGGTGTCTTGCCCAACCAACAGAAGGCGGAATTCGTCTTCGCGCTGTTTCATGAAGACAAGCAAACGCTCTACTACAAAGAACACGAATTGGCTTCAAACGCTCAACGCCCAGACACTTTCTCGGATAAAACACTCACTTACAGACTTGTGCAACCTCTGAAGAAATGGGAAATCAGTCTCGTAAATGAAGAACTAAGCCTGCAAATCCAATGGAAATCACGTTTTCCTCCCTTTGATTTTGGAAAAGGCAGCGGAACTTCCTGGAAAGGGCATTTTGAACAATCAGGCACAGTCAAAGGTGAAGTACAGTTCCCCGGCGGAAGAAAAATCCAAATAGATGGTTATGGCCAACGCGACAAAAGTTGGGGACAACGCAACTGGCACATACAAAACTGGTTCGCGTTTCACGCACAGTTTCAAAAATACTCTATCGGATTGAGGAGAGACACAGTAAATAATGCTCAACGTGTATCCGGAGGTCTTTCCGCAGGAGGAAAACAGTACGCTGTCTCCAAGATTGATATGGAGATGACATGCGAAAAAGGTAATCATGAGAACCCGACTGGAGCCGTAACAACCATACTCTTTGGCGATGGAAAAACTGCAACGTTCCAGTCGAGATTAATTTCGCCCGGAAGCTTCGTCAAATTCTCCAGAACCTTCCCTGAAGGGTCGACTGAACTCTTCGAGGGAATGGCAATTCATGAGCGCGGAGAAACGGGAGAGAAAGGAACAGGGCTTATCGAATTCCTTTCTACGCATTCAAAACAGTGACCGAACTGCAAGATTTTTGACTTGTTTCGAGAGAGCCTCTCACAATATCGTAATGGCCTTCTCAGGACAGGAAGCAACACACTTCCCGCAATGCGTGCACAGATCCAGCCAAACAGCTGTTACCTGCCAGGATTGTGGATCTTTTGAGTTCGGTTCCTCAGCCTCGAGATTCATATGACGAAGGAAAACCGCAGGATCGCACACCCTAAGGCAAATGCTGCAATTGCGGGGATCTATGCCTCCGGTGGCGTTACCGCACTTTGAGTAATCGATTTTGATCTTTGTTTTCTTCATCATAGTCCACCGCTCGGATTGTTAGTACATTTTTGCGATTCCGGGAACTTCTTCTCTCGGAATCAATCTTAGGGCGCCGAAATTGCAGGCATCCCTGCAGAGTCCGCATCCAAAGCATTTGTTCTGATCAACAATTGTCCTTTTCAACGTGGGCGAATACCTTATTGCACCGAACTGACATTGAGAAATGCACGCTTTGCAGCCCTGACATAAATCCGGATCGGAGTCAGCTACGTATTCAGCCTTGTAGACCGCGCCCAAACCAAAATCTGTGCGAAGTCTCAGACCGCCACATTGAGGGACCTCGCACGAGCAGATCGCATTAACGTATGGCACTGGCTGGAACCAGACTGTCGCAACTCTGCCTTTCTTGTTTTGCTCATCGAGGGCTTTGACCGCTTC
>CAZWBY010000019.1:0-15109 GCA_964632825.1 uncultured Candidatus Bathyarchaeia archaeon | reverse complement strand
GGCGTTTTGGAATGCATAAAACTCGAATACTACAGAAGAGTCGCAGCGCCGTACGAAGACTTGAAAATTCAAGAGTCCGGAGACGTATAATGGGGGAAAGTCTTTCACTTTTTCTTCGTTAAGAATATTCCTGAAAAGCCTTAAAAGCAGTTCAGACAAATATCAGTCCGAGGGGTATAATGAACAAGCTATACGCAGGTTTGCTCGCGGTAATACTGATCGTCATCATCGTAGCAGCAGCGTGGTTCGTATGGTTCTATCAACCCGCCACTCCCACCCAGAACAAAATAGGATTAATCTTGGGAACCGGCGGCCTCGGCGACAAATCCTTCAATGACATCGCATTTGCAGGTTGCGAGCGCGCTAAAGATGAACTAGGGATAGTCTTTGACTACGCAGAGCCAATAGCCATATCAGAATATGAAGGCTTCCAAACCAACTTCGCAAAAACTGGAGACTACGCACTGATCGTTTGTATCGGCTTTGACCAAGCAGACGCGCTCAACAAAACAGCCCTAGCCTATCCAAACCAAAAATTCGCTATAGTTGACATGGTGGTCGACCTTCCAAACATTGCATCGCTGACGTTCAAAGCAAACGAAGGTTCCTTCCTCACTGGCGTAATTGCTGGAATGTTTACCCAGACCGACAAACTGGGGTTCGTCGGAGGAATGGACATACCTTTGATCAGGGACTTCTATGTAGGATACAAAGCGGGTGTTGAATGGGCTAACCCAGATGCAACTGTCCTCGATCCAGTGTTCGTTGGAGACTGGGGCGATCCGACAAAAGGAAAAGAACTTGCAGTATCTCTAGTGGGACTAGGAGCTGACGGCATCTTTGCAGCGGCTGGAAAAAGCGGACTCGGAGCGCTTGAAGGAGTTCACGAGAAAGGAGTAATGGGCTTCGGCGTTGATTCATGCCAAGACTACCTGTATCCAGAAATCGTAGCCAGCATGACTAAGAGAGTAGACGTAGCAGTCTACGAAATGATAAATGCCACAATAACAGGCACATTCCAAGGAGGATTCTATTCCGGCGGACTGAAGGAGAAATGGACTGGATGCAGTAGACTTCCAAGTGAAGAGAGTTTCTGGGAAGCAACTTTCAGCTTCACCGAGGGAGAGCTGCCAGCAAACGTGTTGACAAAAATGACTGACGCAAATGCCGAAATCATTGCTGGGACAATCACCGTGCCTTCAGGATACACTTAGGAAAGATTTAACTCAAGTTCCTTCTCCTCTTTTTTCTATGGGTACCGCCCTCAGAATGGTGGCTATTACCAAGTCTTTTCCGGGCACCTTAGCAAATGACAGAGTAGACTTCGATGTTGGGGAAGGCGAGGTTCATACCCTACTTGGGGAGAACGGCGCCGGAAAGACGGTTCTGATGAGCATTCTCTATGGGATGTACAAACCCGACGAAGGGCAGATTTTCATAAAGGGAAAAGAGGTCAAAATTGACAGCCCTGCAAAGGCGATAAGTCTTGGCATAGGAATGGTGCACCAGCACTTCATGCTTGTTCCATCTCTAACGGTAGCTGAGAACATAATTTTGGGCAGAGAGCCTATTAAGAACAAGTTCTGGCTGGACACTTCCAAGGCTGCTGAGGAAACACGCGCGCTTTCAAAGAAGTATGGATTGGAGGTAGACCCGACAGCCGTCATTAATACGCTCCCAGTTGGCGTGCAGCAGAGAGTTGAAATTCTGAAGGCACTCTTTAGAGGAGCTGAAATCTTGATCCTCGATGAACCGACCTCGGTTCTAACGCCGCAAGAAGTTGAGGGCTTGTTCAAAGCCATCGCTACGCTCAAGCAGCAGCGTAAATCTGTGATTTTCATTTCGCATAAGCTGAAAGAAGTCTGCGCGATTAGCGACAGAATTACGGTGCTTAGAAAAGGCAAAGTTGTTGGAACAGTGGAAAGAGCAGCAATCGAGATAGAAAAACTGGCCAAAATGCTAGTGGGGAGAGAGATCCCAAGTGTTCTTAAAGAGAACATTGTTGCTAAAGGAAGAGTGGTCTTGCGAGCGGAAGGACTGAAGGCATTCAACGACCGCAAAATACTGAGTCTGAAATCAATCGATTTCGAAGTTCACGAATCCGAAATTCTCGGCATAGCAGGGGTCGAAGGAAATGGACAATCCGAGTTGATTGAGGTTCTCATGGGACTGCGGAAAATCGAGGATGGAAGAATACTCCTACATGGAAAGCCAATAGAGAACGCGTCCGTACATGAAAGAATAGAAAAGGGCTTTTCCGTAATACCTGAGGACAGACAAAAAACAGGATTGATCCTGGATTTCTCTGTTGCAGAGAACCTCATACTTGGTCGACAGGACAAACCGCCATTCGCCGAAAAATGGTTTGGACTGAACCTCGAGAAGGAATCTGAGCTTGCAGACGAACTAATCCAAGAGTATTCAATTCAAACCCCAAACAAAGAAACCCAAGTAAGACACCTATCGGGTGGCACACAGCAAAGAGTTGTTGTAGCAAGAGAATTCAGCCGACAACCAAAATTGATTATCGCTTCTCAACCAACAAGAGGGCTGGACATAGGAGCAACAGAATATGTACGCAGAAAACTTGTTGAAATGCGAGACAAAGGCTGCGGTATCCTGCTGTTATCCGCTGACCTTGACGAAATTCTGGCGCTGAGCGATCGGATCGGTGTGATCTACGAGGGAAAGATACTCGCTATGAAAGAACGGAGCCAAACGAACGAGTTGGAAATAGGCCTGCTGATGACAGGTGCCACGAATGACTGAGAATCACAGAAAGAGGCCGAACGTCAAGCAACTATTCGAGAAATTATGGCTCAAACTAATCGGTTCATTGAAAAATTCAGTTCCCCAGATTGTTGCTATCCTCGCAGCTTTTCTGATCGGGGCAATCGTTCTATTAGCAACTGGTTATTCGCCTCTTGAAGCATACGGTGCTATGCTAGCAGGCGCGCTCGGCGATATATATGGAATCGGACAGACGCTAACACAAGCAACGCCTATCCTTTTCACGGCTTTGGCTTTCCTTCTGTCATTCAAATGCGGATTGTTCAATCTTGGAGCTGAAGGCCAACTTATAGTTGGAGGATTCTTTGCAGCAGTCGTTGGAATTTCCTTTAGTGGGATGCCATTTTTCATTCATCTGCCATTAGCGCTGCTTGCGGGAGCCTTCGGAGGAGCACTTTTGGGATTTATCCCAGCAGTCTTGAAGGCAAAACTGGGCGCCCATGAAGTTATTACAACAATGATGTTAAGCTACGTCGCGTTGTACGTGACGAGCTACTTTGTGAATTACCCGCTTAAGGCACCAGGCTGGGTTTCCCAGACCATCCCGGTAGCACCTTCCGCTGAGCTGCCTCGACTCCTTCCGGTAACACAACTCTCTGGGGCTTTCATTGTTTCGATTGTAGCGGCAGCAGCAACGGTCTATCTGCTTGAAAGGACGACGATAGGCTATGAGATTCGAGCGATTGGGCTGAACCCCGCTGCTGCGGAAAATGCTGGCATCAACACAAAAAGAGGATTGATTCTTGCATTTGTAATCAGCGGCGCAATAGCAGGCATTGGGGGAGCAGGAGAAATATTAGGAGTTCATCGAAGGTTCATAGATGGATTTTCACCTGGTTATGGCTGGGACGGATTAGCTGTTGCGCTCATCGGGGGATTAAATCCCTTAGGCTCAATAGTGGCAGCAATACTATTTGGCGCCATAAGGAGCGGGGGCATAACAATGAATGTTTCAACAGGCGTGCCGCTCGACATCATAAACATACTTCAGGCACTTGTGGTGCTTTTTGTCGCAGCACCCAAACTCTTCGGATACATAAGGAAGAAAGGAGGCTTCAAATGGTTAACATCACGGACATAGTTAATGCAGGCCTCTTTGCAGCATCTCTGAGAATGGCAACCCCATTAGTCTTCGCCTCAATCGGCGGGATATTCTCAGAAAGAGTAGGAATAGTGAACATTGCATTAGAAGGCATGATGCTAACTGGCGCCTTTTCGGGTGTACTAGCGACTTTCGCCACAGGCAACCCATGGATCGGAGTTTTGGCAAGCGTTCTCGCAGGCGGCTTGTTCGGCTACCTACACGCGATCCTCACTGTAAAATTCTCAGGGAACCAAATCATCAGTGGAACAGGCATAAATCTTCTGGCCCTAGGCGCAACGGCTTACTTGTGCCAAGCAGTCTGGGGATCAAGAGGCGCATCCCAAAGCGTACAAGGATTGGACGCAATTTCCATTCCTTTAATCAACGATATACCGTTTCTGGGCGAAGTAATAGGAAATCAAACTCCGCTTGTGTATCTGTCGATACTGGTGGCTATACTGTCATACATTCTTCTATTCAAGACACCGGTAGGACTAAGAATAAGAGCTGTCGGGGAACACCCAGCAGCAGCAGATACAACTGGCGTGGACGTCTATAGAACCAAATACCTTTGTCTCATACTCAGCGGTATGCTTGCGGGGCTAGGAGGAGCATTCCTTTCACTAGGTCATCTGAGCCTCTTTGTTCTGGGAATGACTGGGGGCCGCGGTTTCATCGCTCTTGCAGCCATGATAATTGGGGGTTGGACGCCGTTCGGCGCGCTAGGAGCTAGTTTTCTCTTCGGTTTTGCAGATGCATTACAAATAAGACTTCAGTCAGTGGGGATACTCCCATCCCAAATTGTACTGACTCTGCCGTACATACTTACAATAGTGGTCGTAGCCGTTTTTGCCAGAAAACGTTTGCCGCCCAGCGACTACAAACCATACGAAAAAGATTAGCTAGTCCCATGTACCCGTGCCGTGTCAAAAAGGCCGAGGACCAGTTGATAACTCGTGATTCAATCCGTGGTCATGTTTCTTTTGAATTCTTCTCCAGTGTCAGAATGGCATCTATGGCAATCTTTGCCTCTTCTTTGATGGCTTCCTTAACGCGCTCATCCAGTTCGCCTGTGCGCTCGCCAGGTTCAAACTCGCCTTTTCCTAAACCGAGCAATGGATTGCCGTCCACAGCTAAAATCGACCCGGCTTTCAGTTTGTTAAGCGCTGCGATTGTGAAAATCACCGAACTCTCCATCTCAACACTTAGAACGCCAAACTCACTCCAGCGCTTCAAGTTTTCATAGTCACGATAGAAGGCATCGGTACTCAGAACCATACCGAAATGCGTCTTTGTGTGGTGTTTTCTTGCTGCCTGCAATAATGCTGTGATTACGCTGAAGTCAGCGACAGCGGGAAACTCAAGAGGCACAATAATCCTCGATGCGCCATCAGCTCTAACAGCAGAAGAAGCGATAACGATATCGCCTGTATGCACATGTTCCTGAAGGGCACCTGTCGTTCCAACCCGAATGAAAGTCTCAGCACCAATCCGCGTCAGTTCCTCGATAGCGATTGCTGCTGATGGACAGCCTATTCCGGTCGAACAAACTGAAATTCCTACGCCGTCTTTGCTCCCGGTGTGTGTTACAAAACCACGGTAGTCAGCCACTTTTCGACTCTCGTCTAGAAAAGAAGCGATTGTTTTTACTCTTTTTGGATCACCAGGCATCAAAACATATTTTGCCACGTCGTTAATCCCGCACATTATGTGAGGCTGAATAGACTTCTTCAAATGAATCTCCACTTAGAGTGTATCTAACCTGAAAATAAATTCTTCCACCTTTCCCAGGCAGCCTTCCTGCATATGAGAGCTTAGGTAGGTCACGTCTTCAACAATCGGTCAACGAGTGTCTTACTAACGCCGGATCTGACAAGTCTTGAGACTGCATCCTCAAAAGGTTCATTCGTCTCCTTGCTTCTCTTCTCCAGTTTGGCAAGCGTCTCCCTCACTTCCCAAGGGAAGACTATCCAATCACACGTCTCCCTACTGTAGAAATCAGGCTTGACAACACTCCATGGCTTGAAGTAGAGCGTCAAAATCTTCGTTTCCTTAGTCCCTTGTCGAGCAAGATGGTCCCTGATCAATAGCGCGCTTTTCCCCGTATCCACAACGTCATCCACAAGCAGAACTCGCTTGTCAAAAACGCTAACCGGAATCTGCTGAGTCAAACGAGGTTCGCTGTTCGTTTCATAGACACCAACATAAAACTCGGCACCAACACTCGTAATGTACGGGTTTTCAAGCAAATCTGACAAAACACGAGCTGGAAGCCATCCCCCTCGGGAAATACCAACAATGATGTCAGGCCTAAATCCGTCCGACCGAATTCTCTCAGCCAGCTCAAGAAGCATTTCATACACTCCATTCCATGTAGGGACCTCAAACCCAAAGCTCGAAACCAATCTTGCTTCCTCACTACTGTCACTTTGTAATGTCGAGTTTATAAGTTCCGTGCATCACGCGCCGTGTTCCTGCTGTCAGACAAGAAATTTAAACATGTACCGTTTGTACATGATCTTGGCTCACAAGTCTATGCCCAACGAGAAAACAGTCTCCGTATTCAAGCTATTGGCAACGCCAGTTCAAGACGTGCTATCTGAGATTGGATTGATGGAGCCAACCCTGCCGCAAACGCTCGCTATCCCGCCAATCCTGGAAGGAAGAAACATACTCTTGATCGCACCTACAGGCAGCGGAAAAACCGAAGCCGTTCTCCTTCCCATATTCTCAAAACTCTTGCAGCAAGAAGGAAAGAAGAACAAGGGCATCGTTGCGATATACATCACACCGCTGCGAGCGCTAAACCGGGACATGCTAAAACGCCTGACAGTCTGGTCAAAGCGCCTGGGGATTCCAATCGAGGTGAGACATGGAGACACCGAGATGAAAATCCGCAGAAAACAGGCTCGACAACCACCGCAATTGCTCGTAACCACGCCTGAAACGCTTCAGGCGATTCTTCCGGGATCTCAAATGCGAAAGCACTTGTCCGGCGTGCAATATGTTATAATCGACGAGGTCCACAACCTAGCGTCGAGCAAGCGCGGAGTCCAGCTGACCATAGCGCTCGAAAGACTTCTCGAGGTCACCCAACAGGAATTTCAAAGAATAGGATTATCAGCAACAGTAGGAAACCCGAAAGAAGTAGCCAGCTTCATAGCCGGAACAAACAGAGAAATCAGCGTAATTCATGCAACATTCGCCAAGAATTACAGCTACAGTGTTGAAAAACCAACTCCAAAACAAGGAGACTTCGACCTGGCAGGGATACTTGAGACCTCTCCCGAAGCTGCTGCACGAATAAGAAGGCTAATCGAACTAGTTGACGAGCACAAATCCACGCTAGTCTTCGTTAACAGCAGAACAATTGCAGAAACACTCGGACACAGGTTCAGCCAACTCAACAGAACAGACATAGCCGTTCACCACGGTTCGCTTTCAAAAGAAGAAAGAGTCGCCATCGAAGACGAATTCAAAGCAGGAAAACTCAAAGCAATAATCTGCACTAGCACACTAGAACTCGGCATCGACATAGGCGACGTTGACCTGGTAGCGCAATACATGTCTCCACGACAAGTCAACAGCCTAATCCAACGCGTTGGAAGAAGCGGACACAGACTAGACAGAACATCGCAAGGCGTAATTGTGGCAACTTTTCCAGAAGACACACTAGAATCGACCGCAGCAGTCAGAAATGCTTACGCCAACAAGATTGAACCCGTGCTGTTGCATGAAAACGCCTTAGACGTGCTTGCCCATCAGATAGCAGGGATAGTAATGGACAAGCAAGATGCCTCCATCGACGATCTCGATAGAGTCATCCGGAGGGCATACCCTTACCACAAGCTTCACAAGAAACAACTCACAGAAATAATACGTTTCTTTGACACGCTTGACATTGTCAGACTCGACCAAGAAGGCAGAACCTTGCGAAAAACCCGCAAAACACGCGAATACTACTACAAAAACCTATCAATGATTCCTGACGAAAGACGCTACCCAGTAATAAACGTACTTAACGACCGCAAGATCGGCACCCTCGGAGACGAATTCATGGCATTAGATGCCAGAGTGGGTCTAAACTTCATAATGCGCGGAAAAGTCTGGCGTATCGTCCAAATCGAAGAAGAAACAGGCAGAGTTCATGTTGTCCCATCAGAAGATCCCTCCGCGGCAGTCCCAGGCTGGGATGGGGAAATGCTTCCAGTTCCATACGAACTTGCGCAACAGACAGGAAAAACCCGGAAAATGATCAGCGAGACTCTCAAAGAGACGGACGATGTGAAAGTTGTAGCTGAGAGGCTTGCTAAGGCACTGGGAACGGACAGCCAAACATTGCTTGAGACAGTTGAAGAGATAAGCGAACACCTAAAACAGGGCGCACCGCTGCCAACCGAGGACCACATAGTCATCGAAGCCTTTGAAAAGTACATCATCATTCACGCCAGCTTCGGCGAAATCGTCAACCGAACTTTGGGAGGAATTTTTGACACAGTACTTTCGGAGCGCGAAGTCATAAGCGGTTGGTGGGCAGATGGTTACCGAATACTAATCGAGACAACAAGAAACCTGCGGCAAAACGAACTGGAAAAAATGCCTGAAACCCTGTTCCACTTAAGTAGTGAAGACGTCGATGCTGCCTGGTCCAAATATGTTGATGCAAAGTTCCCTTTTGCCGCTCGTATGAAGGCTGTGGCTGAGCGATTCGGGGTTTTGCCACGCGGCAAGACGATGAGCTACGAGCGACTTAATCAGTTGAAAGCCAGGTTTGAGAACACGCCAATTTACGACGAGACACTACGCGAAGCGCTATTGGAGAAAGCCGATGTCTCGAAGGCAAAAGAGATAATGCGGCTTACGAAAGAAGGCAAAATGGTCATCAGCACGATACATAGCGCTGATAAGCCAACACCGCTTGCCTACCACATGCTCGCGGCTTTTGCAGATGTTTCAGAACTTATGGCGCCCGAACGCGTGCTGCTCAGCAACATAGACAGGATGAAAATGGCGATTGAAGCAAGAAACACAACTCTGCTATGCATGAACTGCGGTGAGTGGACGATAGAAACCAAGGTTAGTGACCTTCCAGATCAGCCTGAATGCGGACGCTGCAAGTCAAGGCTGATCGCCCCCCTATACCGTGGTCAGCACGTTGAACACCTGAAGGAAGCGTTGAAACGAAGACGAAAACGAGAAACGCTTGCTGAGGAAGAACTGAAGGAGCTGAGCCAGGCCAGAAGGAAGGCAGATCTTGTGCTTAGCTATGGTAAGCAAGCTGTTAGAGCTTTGATGGTTAAGGGTGTTGGAGCCGAGACAGCTTCACGAATCCTTGGGAAAATGCATCCCAACGAAGACGAATTCTACATGGATTTGCTGAGAGCGAAGATACAATATCTTCGAACCAGGGAATACTGGGAAGAAAGAAAGCAATAGCTCCCGAAGGGCGTACCTTGAAAGAAAACGAAGAGAGAGTCCTTAAGCAAACTTTGGGTTTATGGAGCGCCACCGCGATTAATGTAGGCGCAATCATAGGGGGTGGTATCTTCGTAGTAACCGGTATCGTTGCAGGTTTGGCAGGTTCAGCCCTTGTTGTGTCGATGATTCTCGCCGCAACCATCGCTCTTCTTACTGCATTAAGCTTTGTCCAACTTGCAGCATGGCAACCAGTCGAAGGAAGCGGCTATGAATACGTACGCCAGCTGATTTCACCCTTCGCAGGTTTCCTTTCAGGCTGGATGTGGATTATCGCAAACACTTTCGGCGGAGCTGCTGTCAGCCTCGGGTTTGCGTTCTATTTGGCGGGGGTCATTCCGTGGATCCCTTCAAATATTGTTGCCGCGTTCACATGTTTGGCATTCACAGCTTTGAATTTTGTTGGAATCCGCCAATCTGCGATCATAAACAACGTGCTGGTGGCTATCAAATTGACCGTTTTGGGGTTCTTTGTGGTTCTAGGATTAACCCATGTAAACTCGTCGAACTTCATACCATTTGAACCTTTAAGCAGTGGCGTGCTTTTTGGTGCTTACTTCATCTTTTTTGCTTACGGAGGCTTCGCGAGAGCAACGGTCATAGCAGAAGAGATTAAGGACGCAAAACAGAACGTGCCGAAAGCGATTCTACTATCCCTAGCCATTTCCACTGTAGTTTACATTATCGTCGGCATAGTTGCCGTAGGACTTTTGGGTGCGGGTAATCTCGCATCGTCAAATTCACCCTTGGCAGATGCGATTGGCACCACCGGAAGCTCTCTCGCTGTCCAAATAGTCTCGTTGGGCGGTCTGGTAGCAACAGCTAGCGTACTATTAACTTCAATCTTGGGCGTGAGCCGAATGGCTTTCTCCATGGCCAGAAGGAGAGACCTGCCCCAAGCCTTGAGTTCGATAAACATGAAGTTTGGAACACCGCACGTTTCAATTTGGACCATTGGGTCAGCAATGGTTTTGCTAGTACTGTTGGCGGATCTAACCAGTATCGTAGTGGTCAGCACATTCGCCTTGCTCTTTTGGTATATACTGGTAAATGCAGCAGCATTAAGGCTAAAACAGCATGAGATGAAGCGAATGGGGTTGTTGCCGATGCTCGGACTTGCCGCTTGTTCTATGCTGCTAATCGTCGTCCTTTTCATCGCACCCGCTGCATGGATTGCAGGTGTTGTATGCCTGGTAATGGGCGGTATTTTCTACATTATAAGAACAAGGTTTCAGGACCGCAGGCATTTGACAAAATAACGAAGCCCTGCCTGTCATATTATAGAAAGGCTGTTCTGTTTGCGGAACACTCTGTTCCAAAGCTTGGTATTAAGTCCGAGAACAGCATAAGTTTCTAGCAGCTCCCAGAAAAGCAGGACATACATAGAATGGATAGTAGGGCTTTGGCTACTGGCGCAACGATTCTTCTATTTGTCATGCTAGGCGTAGTAGTTCTGAGTTTTATTGGATCGACTACAAACCTTGCAGGCATAAACCCAATTGGTGTTTTGGCAGCTACCTTTACAGCAGGCATTGGAATACTGTGGCTGATCAAAACCTCAAGGTGAGTCGCAAGCAGCCTATGTCACGGAAGCAGGCGACCTTTCTACTTCTTACGCTTCAGCATATTGTCGAGGATCGGTTTTAGCTTCGCGTTTTCCGCCTTAATCTTTTCTTTTCCGAGCGCTTTCATGTCGGCATCTATCTCCCGGATCACTTCGGCATAGCGTATACCTTCAGCGGCTGAAACGTATTCCACCCGGAACCGTTGAGGACTCAGGCCGAGCTTTTCAAGCATGCCTTTGAGCGCGTCGGTCCTTGCTTTCATCTTATAGTTTCCGCTGATGTAGTGGCAGTCATATGGTAAGTGGCATGCGCCAATGAGTACCATTCCTGCGCCAAGCTTGAAAGCCTCAAGTATGAAGTCTCTGTCGACTCTTCCTGAGCACATGACACGAATCGCACGCACACTCGCAGGATATTCAAATCTGCTAGTGCCTGCTAAGTCTGCGCCAGCATAGCTGCACCAGTTGCAGAGAATTGCCAAGATCTTTTCCTCAGGCTTATCCTCAAGCGCCGCTCGTATTTGAGCCAAAATCTGAGCATCAGTGAAATGCATCTGAGTAATAGCGTCCTGTGGACACTCAGCCACGCATGTTCCACAACCATGGCAGCTCGCAGTAATGACCTGTGCCGCCTTGTTCGGCTCGATTTTTATCGCTCCATAGGGGCATTTGTCTTCGCAAACACCGCATTTTGCTGTCTTGTTCCTGCATCGGCTCTCATCAACTACCGAGATTATGGGCTCGATCTTCCACTTAGGCTTCGAAATCACCGTTGCTGCTCGTGATGCAGCGCCGCAGCCTTGTGCAACACTGGCAGGTATGTCCTTCAAGCCTTGACAAGCCCCAGCGTAAAACACACCATCTGTTGGAGCGTCCAATGGCTTCAGCTTCGGGTGGCTTTCCATGAAGAAACCATCCGCGCCACGGGATAGGTTAAGAATACGTGCGACTTCGTCGGAGCCTTTCTTCGGAATTGAGGCAGTTGCAAGCACTACCATCTCTGCCTCGATTTCTATCGGTTGACCGAGCATTTGGTCTTCCGAGTGAACGATCAAATTGTGGGTCTTAGGATCTTCGTCAATGCGACTAACCCGTCCGCGAATGAATGTCACGCCTCTCTCGCGGGCACGGTCGTAGAATTCCTCGTAGCCTTTCCCTGGACTGCGAATGTCCATGAAGAAAACGTAAACTTCAATGTCCTCCTTGTACTTCTCCTTAAGCTGAACCACATGTTTCAACGTGTACATACAACAGTAGTTGCTGCAGTATGGGTACTTGTTCTTGTCACGGGAACCCACACACAAAACAAATGCGACTGAGTGGGGCTTTTTCCCATCCGATTGTCTGATGACTTTGCCTCCAGTTGGACCAGCGGCAAGAATTAGCCTTTCAAACTCCATTCCAGTTATGACGTTGGGGTATTTGCCGTAGCCCAACAAGGGCATATCATAGGGCAAGTAGACATCAAACCCTGTCGAAACAACAATTGCGCCTACCTCTATGTCGACTTCCTCTGGCTGCTGATCAAAGTTGATCGCCTCCCTCGCACCGCAGACGTCAACGCATTTGTAGCATTCAATGCAGTAATCCTTGTTAAGCGTGTAAATCAGCGGAACCGCCTGATCAAAAGGCACCGAAATTGCCTTTCGCGTGCCCAGATTCATGTCCCATTCGTTTGGGAACTCAATTGGACATGCATCCCTACATTCGCCACAGCCAGTGCACCTCTCAGGTATGACATAGCGAGGTCTCTTGCGGATCTTCACTTTGAAGTTTCCAACGTAGCCGTCGACTCTAACGAGCTCGGAGTTCGCGAAAATCTGGATATTGGGATGCCGTCCACAATCAACCATCTTCGGGCCTTCAATGCAGATGCTGCAGTCGAGAGTGGGAAACGTCTTGTCGAGTGCAGCCATGTGTCCGCCGATGCTCTCGGTGTTCTCGAGCATGTAAACCTTGAAACCCATCTCAGCCAAGTCCAACGCTGCATTCATGCCTGCTATTCCGCCGCCGACTACCAAAGCTTTGTTAGTCACAGGCACCTCGATGGTCTGCAGAGGCATCATTAGCCGCGCTTTTGCAACTGCCATACGCACAGCGTCTTTCGCGCGTTCGGTGGCTTCTTGAGGAGCATTGGGATGGCACCACGAAGCGAATTCGCGTATGTTAGCCATCTCATACAAGAACGGGTTTAAACCGGCTTCTGAGACGGTGCGTCTGAACGTGGGTTCATGCATCCGTGGAGAACAGGCAGCGACAACAACTCGGTTGAGTTTGTTCTCCTTGATACCTTTGCGAATTTCCTCCTGTCCTGGGTCCGCGCAGGTGTAGCGGTTTTCTTTTACGTAAACCACGTCAGGAATTGTCTTCGCATATTCCACTACCTGTTTAATGTCTACTGTACCCGCAATGTTCAAGCCGCAGTGACAAACGAAAACGCCAATACGCAATTGTTCTGGCGGTTGTTTTTCTCCGTCTGATTGGCTCATCGAACTACCCCCTCAAAAACAAATCGTCTCGCCACCAAGTCCTTCCTCTTCTGGGCAGCTTTGGCCTTCAGTTCCTGCACCGATGCTGCAGGCGAAGTAAGTCTGAGCAACACTTTGTTCCAGGTTCCAGATTCGATAGGCGTGTGAAGAATCTTCGTCCTATTAAGCGTCAAAGCCTCGTCGACCGGACAAACTACCTTGCACGCGCCACAATAGTCACAGAAAGCTTCGTTGACGCGAACCTTCTTGTCCGCTTCTGATAGAACAAGGGCTCCCTTTATCGGGCATACATCTAAGCAGTCTGTGCAACCTTCAGGGCATTTAGATTGATCAATAGCTATTTTGCCTTCCATGAACTTGCGCACTCTGATCACGCCCGGTGCGCACTTGAGCTCGCAAACCCTGCAGGTTGGGCAATACTCCTTCTTTATGTCAAGATTTATCTGAACGTGTTTCCGTTGACTCGGTGGAAGGGCTTCTAAATCGGTAACTGGTTTTCCGTCATAGGTCATTTTTGTAACTGTGATCAAATCCAAAGGGCAAACGTCTTTGCATTCGTCACAGTCTTTCGGGCAATGCCGAGTGTCGACCTTGATGTCCCTAATCAACTGGGGAAAGCTTTCCTTGTCAATAACCGAGAGAACGTGATCGCCGTTCAGTGTTAGTTTTATTGCACCATATGGACACGTTATGTCGCAGACGCCACAGAAATTGCATTTCGCCAAGTCAATATCGACCTTGGCTTTCTTTGCCTTTTGACCCGCGACCTTAGACTGCTTCTCAACCTTAATAGCTTCTTTCGGACAAGCCAAAGCGCATATTTGGCAACCGGCACATCGAACCTTGTCCAATTCCAGTCTGTAGTTCTTCACGTGCAAAATCCATTCTAACGTAAGTTTGTCTGCCGCGTCTTTCTTCACGGTTTTTAAAGGCATTTATTCCTTTCACCAACCGATGCACACAGCTGCTGCAACGTACGGTCCAGCTTCTGTATCATCTGTGAGAATGTTCCAATGAAGGTTTTGGCATATAAGGCTTGCTTGGTAACATAGCCCGTCTATTCATAATTCCCCTGAGGACAAGTTTCCAAAAGAACTGGCTTCAGCAACATATTTTTTGCTTAGAAAGTTGACTGCTACATAGCATCTGAGAAAATCATTGTCAATAATGCAAGTGGGAATCAGATTAGCACGTTCCAACAGACTCCTGAAAGCTTGGAGAGAGAGCGTTTTCTTCAAACCGGTCACTACAACACAGGCTTCCAGCCGTGCAGTTCGTGCAATCTCAAGCAGCGTCTGGGAAGGCTTTGGCAGGTTCTGGAGTACAGTGAATACGAACACTACTCCAAAAAAACCTGGCTTGAAGGGCAGATGATCAGCATCGGCTTGAACTAGGCATATATTTCCAAAATGGCGGGAGCGTTCATTCGCCTGAACCAACAGTCTCTTCGCTAAATCGACCCCCACAATCGTCTCAGCCTTAGTGGCTATGTGATCGAAAAGCAGTCCGGTACCACAGCCTACGTCAAGGACTCCCATGCCGTCTATCGAAACGCGTCCTAAAGCAGCCTCGTATTTTGCTTCTTGCTCTTCCCGGTACCGCGCATCATAAATCTCCGCTGTCAGGTTGTATCGACGCATGACGCTCCGTTTTTGACGCCAGCTGCTCAACTCGGTCCACTTCAAAACTCTTAATTACCAACTAGAC